>CANQYG010000055.1 GCA_947628015.1 uncultured Clostridia bacterium | reverse complement strand
CACTCTACCTAAACTTTCTTGAACAAAAAGAGTGTCAGAAATGGCACTCTTTTATTACTAATTAAGAAAAAAGTTGAGAAAATTTGTTTTGTTTGCTTGAATTTTATTTGTAGATATTATATAGTAATACTCATAGGAAATGAGAAAAGTAGATGTGTTTGTGTTGCCACCGACATACACAGTTTAACTGTGAGAACGGAGGTGGTGTCTATGGTAGAATCGGCATTATTAACAATAATCTATCTATTATTCTATGGATTAATAGGTGTAACTATCATAAATATTGCCTTAATTTTAACTTTGGTTATTATTTTGAGCAAATAATAAAACGGCACATTTGCTTGGCAGAGCGATGTGTCGTTTATACATATTTTTATGTGGTAACCGCATTTCTGCGATTATCATTTCCTATTCTTATTATACTCAAATTTTTAGCCTTTGTCAATTATTAACAAATATTTTTAGTAAAAATTTTATAGTTACTTTTTTCTTGCCTTTATCTTGTAATATAGAATATTATATTTTTTTAAAATTATTGAAAACAATTTTAAAGTATTATACAATAGAACTAATCTTGAAAAATAAAAGGAATAAAGTATGAAAAATAAGCGTAAAAGCAAAATGTTAATTAACAAAAAAATTTTTATAATATTAGTTAGTATCATATTGTTAATGCTATTGGTCATTTTGGGAATATATTTGGGTAACAGTCAAGTAAGACTATGGATGAATAAATATATTTTAGGTAAAGATATAGGAGAAGAAAATTTACCATCAATAGAAATTGAAGAAAGTGATAATATTTCAGTTTATGCATATAGTAGCTATGTGGTTACTGTAGGAAATGGTAAGCTTACGATATATAACGGTAGTGCAAATATAGTAAATACAATAGATGTAGTTATCAATTCACCAATATTTTATTCAAATGATAAATATTTACTTGTAGGTGATAAAGGAAGTAAAGACTTATATTTATTATATAATGATACATTAGAATGGCATAAAGAAGTAGAAGGAGACATATCACAAATAACTGTAAATAAAAACGGAGCAGTTTGTGTAGTACTTACAGGAACTACATATAAATCAATAATAGTAATGTACAATATAAATGGCAATGAAGAGTTCAAAACGTATTTATCAACTACACTTGCAACAGATGTTGCAATATCAGAAGATAACAAATATTTAAGTTTTGTTGAAATAAATACATCTGGAGCTGTTATAGATTCAAAAGTAAAAACAATATCTATAGAAAAAGCTAAAACAGAGCCAAGAAATTCAATAATTTATACATATACAACTAATTCAGACACTTTAGCATTAAAAATAAAATATAAAAATGATAAGGTTGTGACATATTGTGATAATGGAATTCATATCTTTTCAAAAGGAAATGATGAAGAAGCTTTAAATATAGATAAGAATATAACATTTGTAGATATAAACCTAGATGGAAACTTTTGTATAGTTAAAGAATCAGCCTCAAGTAGTCTTCTTAATGCAGAATATGAATTAAAAATAACAAATATAGAAAGTAAAAAAGAACATACATACATTGTAAAAAGTGCAATAAAAAATTTATACTGCAAAAACAATATTATTGCAATAAATTTAGGAAATGAAGTAGAATTTGTAAACACAAGTGGATGGCTTGTGAAAAAGTTTACATCAATTCAAAATATTAGAGATATAAAATTAGGTGACAATGTAGCAGCAATAATTTATAAAAGTAAAATTGAAGTTATAAGTTTTTAAAAAAGGAGTAATATTCAATAGTATTATTGAATTAGAGATTAAAAATGATAGTAGATTTAATTATATTAGTAATTATAATTCTTTCAATAATAATTGGAAGAAGCAAGGGATTAACAGTATGTTTGGTAAGTTTTTTCTCTTTGATAATAGCATTTGTAGTTGCTTTAATGGTATATAAGCCTGTATCAAACTATTTATATGAAAAAACTCCTATAGGAAAAAATATAAAACAAATTATAGTGCAAAATATACCAATGGGTGAAGAAGATTTTGAAATTGGAGAAGATTCAATTTTGCCAGAGCAAATGCAAAACTATATAAATAATCAAATACAAAATGCAAATCAAACAAAAGATGAAGCAGTACAAAATGTATCAACAGAATTATCAAAAGAAATAATAAACATTATATCATTTGTAGTTGTATTTATAGCAGTTAGAATAGCTCTTTTAATAGTAAAGATGGTATCAAAATTAATTACAAAATTACCAGTTTTAAAACAAATGGATCATCTAGGAGGAGCAATAGTAGGAGCAGTAGAAGGTATAATACTTGTATATGCTGCTTTAGCAATAATATCAACAATATCGCCAATAATAGAAAATACAAAAATACTAGAACAAATAAATAATTCTTATGCAGGAAAAATGATGTATAACGATAACATAATTTTGAAAAAAATAAAATATTAATAAAATGATTGAAATTTAAAAAGGAATTTGTTATACTATAAACCAAAGAGATGGGAGAACAGAAAATTGGAAAAAAAAGTTAATTCAAATTCTACAAAAAACTCAAATAAAAAAAGTAAAAAAGTAAAAAAGAAAAAAAATAGATTTTTTAAGAAATTTTTCTTATTCTTATTAATGGTAATTATTGTATTTTTTATATATTTTGCAATAAGAGTTGTACAAAATGGTGGAGGAGTACAAGGAATCGTTACAACAATTGTTGGAAGTAGCAAAACAGAAGTAGAAAACTTAGATGATATATATGTTTTGTGTTTAGGTAAAAGTTTAAATATGACAGATACTATTATGGCGGTAAAATATAATCCAAAACTTCAAAAAGCCTCAATGTTATCAATACCAAGGGATACTTTTGTAGGAACTAATAAAGACACAGCTACAACTTGGGATAAAATAAATAGTAAGTATCAACTAAATCCTCAATCAACATTAGATGCAGTAAATAAATTAACAGGCCTTAATATAAAATATTATATAACTATTGATACAAAAGCATTAAGAGACTTAGTAGATGCAATAGGTGGAGTATATTTTGATGTACCAATAGATATGGACTATGATGATAATACTCAAGATTTATACATACATTTAAAAGCAGGATACCAATTATTAAATGGACAACAAGCAGAATGGGTTGTTAGATTTAGACATAATAATAATGGAACATCTTATTCAACAGAATATGGCGATAATGATTTAGGTAGAATGAAAACACAAAGAGAATTTATAAAAGCAGTATTAAGCCAAACAATGAAACCAAGTAACTTAACGAAAATAAATGATTTGATAAAAATAGCAACAGAAGAGGTAGAAACGAACTTATCATGGGACTTAATAAAAAAATATATACCAGCATTGTTAAATTTCAATACTGACAATTTAGTAACAGCACAATTACCAGGTACAGCACAATATTGTAATCAATTATCATTCTTCTTAGCAGATAAAACTAAATCTAAAGAAGTAGTAAATGAATTATTTTTAAAACAACCAGAAGAAAGTGAAGAAAATGGAAATGTAGTAGGAAATACAACAGCATACGAAGTAACAACTACAAAACCTAATTCACAAATTACAATAGAAGTTTTAAATGGAACAGGAACAACAAGCAAATTTACATCAGCAGTAACGCAATTGCAAAATCAAGGATATAAAATATCAAAAAAAGGACAAACAAATGCAACAAGAACAACATTAATTATAGATAGAAAAGAAAATACAAGTGACGTTAGAAATGCAATAAAATCACTTCTTGGAACTGGAAAAATAGATACTGGAGAAGATACAAATGGAGTAGATTTTACAATAATAATTGGACAAGATTATTAAAAAATAGTGGGGGCTATTTTATAAAAATAACACCCACTATTTTTTTGACTTCTTATTTTTTCGATTAAATATAATGACTAAAATTAGTAAAACTAAAAATATAATAAATAAAGCTATTAAGAAATTAGCATAACTACTAGAAGTAACATCATGAGCAGCAATAATATCAGAAGAATAAGTTTTATCATTATAATTGTAAGTTATTTTTCCCATAACTTGCCCTTCAGCAATTGGAGCTAGAAATTTATATATAGTAATTTTGGGAGTAATATCTAGCATCTCATCTTTTTGCACAAGAGCACTAATGTCATCTTTAACAAGTAAATCTAAAGATTTAGAATTTTTGCTACCATTAATAATATTTATTGTAGTAGCAACATTACCAGTAGAAATTAAATTCTTATATTCATAACAATTAAATCCATAATTAAATAATCTAATACAATCAGCTTCTCTTGTAGTATTTTTGTTCTCATTTGTTTGAGTATAGCTTGAAACCTTTGAATTAAGGATAACAGCAATTAAGTTAAGCTCATCTTTTTGGCAACTTGCAACAATGCAATAACCAGCAGGATCAGTATAACCAGTTTTAAGACCATTAGCATAAGGAAAATAATACTCACCATTTTCATAAAGAAGAGAATTAGTAGATTTGCATTTTCGAATATCACCGGTGTAAAATTCTGTGTTAGGTAAAGAATAAGACATTTGCTTTGCAATAGACATAAGCACATCATTTTTATAAGCATAACATCCTATTAAAGCCATATCATAAGCAGTAGAATAATGATTTTCATTATGAATGCCATTAGGATTTACAAAATTAGTATTAGTACAACCAATCTCTTTAGCTTTTTCGTTCATCATATCAGAAAAAATTTTTATACTGTCATTAAACTTTGCTTTAGCATCACTAGAAGAATCTAATAAATAATTATTTCCTTTGTTTGCAATATATTCAGCTAAAACAAAAGCAGCATCATTAGCAGAAGCAATCATTAGTACATAAAGAAGGTCTTTTACACTTAAAGACTCTCCAGGGGTAAGATTAATAGTAGTATAAGTTGCAGGAACACTGTTTACAGCATAATAACTAACATTAACCATATCAGTAAGATTGCAATTTTCTAAAACTAAAAGCCCAGTAATTATTTTTGTAGTGCTAGCAGGATAAAGCTTTTCATTACCATTTTTATTGTAAAGAATTTTCTTATTATCTGCATTTAAAAGGATGCAACCTTCAGCATAAAGTTCCAAACCAGTGTCATTTTCATTTAACTCTTCTGGAAGAGAAGAAGCATAATTAGTTTGTGCACTAAAAACAAAAGAAAAAATTAAGAATGCTATTAAAAATTTATATATTAAATTGTAAAAATAATTAGTTTTCAAATTATAACTCCTTAAAATTTTATATTCTTAAATAATAGCAATATATAAAAAATAAATCAAGTAAATCAATAATTTATTTTTTTAATTTTAACTCATAAAAATTGTATTAAACAATTAAAAGACGTTTGTAGAAAGGATGAAAATGTTAGAAAATTTATCAAAAAAAATAAAACAATTAAATAATAAACAAAAGATAATAGTAATAATAGTAGGTTTTATATTAGCAATAATAGTATTGTTATTTTTATATAAAATATTCTATGTAGAAGATGAAGAATTAATAATAGAAAATAATAATCAAGAAAATTCTATAAATATTAATGAAATGGAAAATAAAGAAAGCAAAATAGGAATAAAAGAAAGTAAAAAAACTGTCACAGTGCACGTAATAGGAGAAGTAAACTCTCCGGGAGTAGTAACATTAGAAGAAGGCTCAAGAATAATAGATGCAATTAATATGGCAGGAGGAAAAACAGAAGATGCAGATTTAACCAAAGTAAACTTAGCATATGTAATAGAAGATGGAGTTCAAATATATATACCAAGTATTAGTGAAACATCAAAAATTAGTAAAGAAGAAGGAGAAGAAACAATAGAATATATGATAGATGGGCCGGGAGAAGGAATAATTATGTCATCAGCATCACAAGATAAGGAAGAAGAAAAACAAGTTATGGTAAATATAAATACAGCAAATATAGAAAAATTACAGACATTGCCGGGAATTGGTGAAAGTATAGCAAGTAAAATAATAGAATATAGAGAGCAAAATGGAAAATTTAAAACAATAGAAGATTTAAAAAATAAAGAAGAAAAAGAGGAAGTAAATTTAGTAATTTAAAGGGATAAGATAACAGTTTAGGTAGAAAAAAATAAAAGGGAATATTTACAAACGATAATAAATATGTTATCATAAAATGTATAATATAAAGGGGAGATAAAATGAAAGAAAAAGCTATTAAATGGGAAGAGTTTGAAAAAGAACTTAATATTACAAAAGAGCAAGAAGAAGAAATCAGATTAGAAATGGAAATAATAGAAGCGAGTATAAATGCAAGAGAAAGTAAAAAAATATCTCAAAGGGAATTAAGTAAGCTAAGTGGAATAAAACAACCGGCAATAGCAAGAATAGAAAAAAGAGTAAACTCTCCATCTATCAGTACTTTAATAAAACTATTATATCCAATGGGATATACCTTAAAAGTAGTTTCATTAGAAGAAAAAAGTTATAAAAAATAGAAAATAAATAAGAAATATTTGTGATTCATTACTTAAAAAAATATAGAAAACTAAATATTGACAATGTATAGCTAAAATGGTATTTTAAAGAAAATAAACGTTTTTTAGTTAGGAAAAAAGATTGATTTAAAAACAGGTATAGGAAGTTCGTTGTAATAAAAAATATAATTTAGGAGGATTAAAAATGGAAATAAAAAAATTGCAAAATGAATGTAGAAAATTAGTTGCTAGTATGGGAAGTTTTAGTATTTTAGAAAGCTTAAGAGACGAAAGTGTTTCTCCATGGAATGCTGAATCTGAATTCTTTATGGAAAAGATGGGAGTAAGACGCCGTCAAGTAATTGCAACATTAAAAGGAGACAATACAATAGTTACACAGGCAGGTGCAATGCAATGGAGTGTAGGAAATATTTCAGCTACAACAGGAATTAAAGGAGCAGGTGATTTTATAGGAAAAATGATTAAAGGTGCAGTTACTAATGAATCAGCAGTAAAACCAGAATATACTGGTAAAGGTTATTTAGTATTAGAACCTACATATAAATATTTAATATTGCAGGATTTAAGAGAATGGGGAAATAATGGTATGGCAGTAGAGGATGGAATGTTTTTAGCATGTGAAGGAACTGTTAATAGAAATATAGTATCTAGAAAAAACTTTTCATCAGCAGTAGCGGGTGGAGAAGGTTTATTTAATCTTAGCTTATCAGGAACAGGTGTCGTATGTTTAGAAAGTAATGTACCATTTAGTGAATTAATTGAAATAGAATTAAATAATGAAGAATTAAAAATTGATGGAAACTTAGCGGTTTGTTGGTCATCAAATTTGGAATTCACAGTAGAACGTTCAACAAAAAGCTTACTTGGTTCTGCTGTAAGTGGCGAAGGACTAGTAAATGTATATAGAGGAGTAGGAAGAATTTTGATGAGTCCATATGCACCTACTAATTCTTTATATTCTGCTACTAATACGATAGCATCAAAAGCAGCAGCACCAAAAAGCAATACTTTAAATGCTAGAGGAGGAATTTTTGGATAAATAGAGAATCTAAATATAAAAATATATAAGTATTAAAAGACATGAAAAAAATAAGTGAAGAAATTGTAATCGACTATAAAAATAAAGTAAAGCAATTTAACTACTGCTTTACTTTATTTTTTCTTAATAATTATTAATGTGTATATTATAAGAAAATGATTTAATTTTTTTAGTATAAAATAAAATCATATTTTCATTTATAAATATTTTAATAGTTCTTTAAATTCTGTATATCCACTCTCTGAATTTAAGTGTCCACCATCATCTATTACTATTTGTTTTGTAGCAATAGTATCTGCAAATTCTTTTTCAACTTCATACTTTACATATGGGTCGTTTTTAGAATATAAACAAATTATTTCTTCTGCATATTGTTTTATATCTTCTAAATTATCAAAATACATAGATTCATTTACATTATCGTATTCGTCATTTATTCCTAGATAATTATTAAATCCACATACAAATACTAATCTTTTAACTTTAATTTTATGGCTTACTAGGAAATGACATACAAATATTGGTGCTATAGAATGAGCATAAATTACAGTATCTTCATTTATTACGCCTGCACTTACATAACTTTCTAATACTTTCTCCCAATTATTATAGTTTTGATATCCTACACCAGTAGGAAAATCTGGTGTATAAACTACTAATCCTCTGTTTTCTATTTCATTCCTTAAATATGGAAACCAATTTACAAATGGACTTCCAAAGCTACCATGTACTAATAAATAATTATTCATATTATTTAATCCCCTTTTTATTATATATCATAAAATATTAAAAAATAAAAGCTAGAATAACTCTAACTTCTATCTAAAATAAACATTATTGCAAACCATTATACAGATTAATAAAGGTTCATTTTAAAAATTTGGTTGCGGAGGAAGGACTCGAACCTTCGACCTCAGGGTTATGAGCCCTGCGAGCTGCCAACTGCTCCACCCCGCGATGTCTAACAAAAATTATTATACTATGCAAAAGCTATTTTGTCAACATAAATTGAAAAATAAATATATTTTAAGAATATTATTATATACAATAGTATGAAAAATATACAAAAAATGTGCAATAAAAATCTTTTGCAAATAATAAATTGGTAAGATTAACGTAAAACCTTAGATAATTTTTTTGACACTTGTAATAATATGTGATATAAACTACTCTATGAGTAAAAAATTATTGATAACAGAAAAACCTTCAGTTGCAATGGAATTCGCGAAGGTCATAGGAGAAAATGGTCAAAGAAAAAATGGTTTTATTGAGTCAAAAGACTGGATAATTACTTGGTGTGTAGGACATTTAGTTACAATGAGTTATCCAGATAAATATGACGAAAACCTTAAATTTTGGAGATTAGATACATTGCCTTTTATACCAAAAGAGTGGAAATATGAGGTTATTAAAGGCGTAGAAAATCAATTTGAAATAATAAAAAGTCAAATCACAAGAGATGATGTTGACTCTATTTATGTTGCAACTGACTCTGGAAGAGAAGGAGAATACATTTATAGGCTTGTTGACCAAATGATAGATGTTAAAGGTAAAGAAAAAAGGAGAATATGGATAGATTCACAAACCGAAGAAGAAATTAAAAGAGGAATAAATGAAGCAAAAGACTTATCAGAGTATGACAGTTTATCTGATAGTGCGTATTTAAGAGCAAAAGAAGATTACTTAATAGGAATTAATTTTTCAAGAATGTTATCGATTATATATGGTAGAAGGCTAGCAAAGTCTATAGGAGAAGAAAAAGCATCTATTTCTGTAGGAAGAGTAATGACTTGTGTTTTAGGAATGGTTGTTGAGCGTGAAAGGGAAATAAGAAATTTTGTAAAAGTACCATTTTATAAAATATCAGGACAATTTGGAAAAGATGAAGAAAACTTGATAACAGCAGAGTGGAAAGTATCAGAGAGTTCAAAAGAGTTTGAATCAAACAAATTATATAATGAAAACGGTTTCAAGAAAGAAAATGATGCAAAAGATTTTATATCATATCTTGATGGAAAAAAAGCAATAGTAGAAGAAATAAAGAAATCAAAGCAAAAAGAAAATGCACCACTTTTATTTAATTTAGCAGAAATACAAAATGAATGTACAAAAAGATTTAAAATAAAACCAGATGAAACATTGGAAATTATCCAAAATCTATATGAAAAAAAGTTAGTGACTTATCCAAGAACTGATGCAAGAGTGCTATCTACAGCTGTAAGCAAGGTTATTACTAAAAATTTAAATGGAATAGCCATAGGATATAAAGACCCAGAAGTGCAAAACTTTATAAAACAAATGAAAGAAGAAAAATTTTCTACAAATTTAGCTAAAACTAAATATGTAAATGATAGTAAGATAACTGACCACTATGCAATTATTCCAACTGGGCAAGGGTTTGATAATTTAGCCAAAATACCAGAGCTACAAGCAAAAGTTTATAATTTAATAGTAAAAAGATTTTTAGCAATTTTTTATCCTCCTGCTGAATTTAACAAGATGAATATTACAATAGATGTAGAAGGAGAAAAATTTTATGCAAGCTCAAAAGTGTGCATAAAAAAAGGTTATCTTGAGGTATTAAAAAAGGGAAAAGATGAAGAAAAAGGCACAGAAGAACAAGATGATTTTAAAGCAAAAAAAGGAGATATTTTAATTGCAAAAGGTTATGAAATAAAAGAATCAGAGACGACTCCACCGACAAGATATAACTCAGGTTCAATAATTCTTGCAATGGAAAATGCAGGAAAGTTAATAGAAGATGAAGAACTAAGAGAGCAAATAAAAGGTGCAGGAATAGGCACAAGTGCAACTAGAGCAGAAATTATAAAAAAATTAGAAAAAATAAAATATAT
>CANQYG010000054.1 GCA_947628015.1 uncultured Clostridia bacterium | reverse complement strand
TTGGAATCAAAAATTCAATAAAATAAATACTTTAAAAATTTCTATCAAAAGTTCCCCTACAAAAAGTTTATGCTATCGGAAGGTAATAAAACATTGACAAAATTAAAATTAAAATGATATACTATCTATAGTAGATCGTACCTCGGATAACCTACGGGCCCGAGGTCTTTGTTTATATTATAGAAAAAAATTTTAAACAATAAATTAAATAAAGTGACTAAAAAGCCACTTTATTTTAAATTAACTATTGTTACACCAAAATCACCTTCACCAAAACCTGCTATGTGAAAAGAATCAACATATTTTGACCTTTTTAAATAATTATGAATACCTTCTCTTAATTTACCAGTTCCTTTTCCATGAACTACTCTAACTTGGTGAAGATTAGCCATTTTGCAATTATCTAAATATTTGTCTAGTTCTTCAACTGCAACAGCAACAGTTTCACCAATAAGGTTGATTTCAGTAGAGGCAGATTGAACTTTATTATTTTTAATATGAACTTTTCCACTTTTCTTGTTTGGAGGAGCACTTTCATATTGATTATTTAATTTTAGAAGAACGCTTAAGTCAATACCATTAACATCAATATCATTAATTTTTGTATTTAATTCATTTCTAATAGAATTAGCCTTTTTTACATCATTAACATGTTCTAAAGACCTAATAACTTCACTTGCTTGTTTTTTGGCATCTAGTAAAATTTCTTTAGCCTCACGTTTAGCATCTTCAACTTTTTGCTGTTCTTTAATCAGTTTTTCATTATTTTCAGCTTCTAAAGATTTTCTTAAAAGCTCAATTTGTGAAAGATTTTTTTGCGTTTCAATTTTTTCTTTTTCTATTTCTAATCTATCATTGTAAATATCTTTCATTAAGCTTTCAATGTCAGTATCAGGTTTATCTATTAATGAAGATGCTCTGTCAATTATGCTATCTGGAATACCAAGTTTTTTGCTAATTTCAAAAGCATTACTTTTTCCGAGGGATACCAATTAAAAGTTTATAAGTAGGTTTCAAATTTTTAACATCAAACTCACAACTTGCATTTTCAAAGCCATCATGGGTTATAGCATAATTTTTAATTTCTCTATAATGAGTAGTAGCAATCGTAAAACTTTTTTTGCTAAAAAAAGTTTCAAGTAAACTAATAGCTAAATTTGCTCCTTCAAGAGGATCTGTACCAGAACCAAGTTCATCAAGTAAAATCAAGCTATTATCTGTGAAAGTATTTAAAATCTGTACAATATTAGTTATATGAGAAGAAAAAGTACTTAAAGACTCTTCAATACTTTGTTCATCTCCAATATCAGCAAAGATATTATCAAATATTTTTATGCTACTTCCTTCTCTAGCAGGAATAAAAAGACCAGATTGAGCCATTAAGCATAATAAACCAACAGTTTTAAGAGTAACAGTTTTTCCACCTGTGTTAGGTCCAGTAATAACTAATGTATAAATATCTTTTCCAAGACTAATATCTATTGGAACAACTTTATCTTTATCAATTAAAGGATGTCTAGCACTTTTTAAATCAATAAAATTGCTTATTTCAGGTTTAGAATAATCATTATCAATGCTAAACTTAGCCTTACTTGAAATAAAATCAAAAAGGCCAATTAAGTTATATGTTTGTCTTAAATTATCGCTAATAGGGAATAGCATAGTAGATAATTCTTCCAAAATTCTTTCTATTTCTTTAGCTTCATCTAATGAAAGATTGTTAAGAGTATTATTCATATCAAAAACACTTATAGGCTCAATATACACAGTAGAGCCACTACTTGAAGTATCATGAATAAAACCTTTAATTTGAGACTTATACTCATCTTTTACAGGTATAACATATCTGTTATTTCTAATGGTAATAATGTTATCCATTAAATATTTTGAATAAGAACTAGAATGTAAAATTTGATTTAGTTTATCTTTAATTTGGCTTTCAATATTTTTCTTATTACGTCTAAATGAAGATAATTTGCTAGAGGCATTATCAGCTATGTTATCCTCAGAAATGATAATAGAAAAAATCTTTTTTTCTAAATCAACATTTGAATATAGTCCATCAAAATATGAATTTAAAAAATTAAGTTCAAGTTCTGAATCTTTATAAAAATTAATAAGTTCTCTTGAAGTTCTTAATAAAATTGCAATATCAAGTAAAGCTTTAGAATTAAGGAAAATAGAACTTTCCAATTTTTTAATAATTAAAGTTAAATCTTGAATATCGCCAATAGGAAAAGAACCTACTTTGTGAATAAGTAACATAGCTTCAGAACATTCGTTAATGTATTTTTCAATTTTTTCCTTATCATTAATAGGCTCTAAATTTAAAGCCATATCTTTTCCAAGAATGGTTTTGCAATATAGAGAAACTCTATTACATATTTCATTAAATTCCAATTTATCTAAATATTTTTTTAACACTTAAAAATCTCCTAAAATATGATTAATTATACTCTAAAAAGACTTAAAAATCAAGCTAAATATTAATAAAAAGTACAAATAATGTTTCAAATTTTTTCCATACTATAAAAAAAGAACTTTGAAAATTCAAAGTTTCGATGCATTCTATATAAAAATATAAAAAAATTTAATTAATGTAAAAACTTAATAAAAATTGATATATGAAAAATATAGCATATTATCAATATAAAATCAAGAAAATCAAAATTAAAAGTTTATAAAAATTTGAGAAAAGTGAAAAAGAAAAAATCTTATAAAAAGCTTAAGATAAGCTAATTATAAGATTTTTTACTTTTTTATTAAGTTTTTACCTTAATAAAAATAACATAATGTGAAAGGAAGGATATTAAAACAAATGAAAATTAAGGAAATACAAGAAAAAGAAAAGTACAATTTACAATTAAAAAACAAGAAAAAAGTACAGAAATTAAAAGAAAAAGGAATAACATTAATAGCGCTAGTAGTGACAATAATAATATTACTAATATTAGCAGGTGTAACACTAAATATGGCATTATCAGGAGATGGATTATTTAGTAAAGCAAAATTAGCGGTAAATAAATATGATGTAGCAAGTGAGCAAGAAATATTGCAACAACAAATAATAGAATATCAAATGGATAAAGGTATAGCTAAAATAGGAGACAAATTATCAGATAGAAGTATAACAAATAGTGGTTGGAAAGTAATTCAACTGAATAATTCAAATAAAAACTATGGAACGAATTATTATTATGTACCCAAAGGAAAAGAGATAGCAAATTATGGACAAGCAAAATATAATTGGGTAATAAATTATGAAACAGGAGAAGTAATAAATATAGAAGAATATACAGTATTAGATGGAAATGCGGGAATGTCAGTAACAGATAATTTAGCATTAAATATAAATCCATTAAACTTAGGAGACCAAAATCAATGGGGAGATAACATTGATTTTGTATATGGGAAAGATAAAAATTCAGAAGATTCAGGAGTACATGGAACAGAATTAAAATTTGATGGAATAGATGATTATTTAAGAATAGATAATGTAGAAATACAAGCAGATGAAGGTTTTACATTTGAATTTTTTGGTAAAGCATATAGTGATAATATATATCCTATTGATAAAATTGATTTTGGTGAAGATGATATTCCAAGAATGTGGCATGATTTTAGAATACAGACGACAGAAAATGGAATTATGTGCAATCTTGGTAGAGGAGGCTGTGGTTCGCCACTGGCTTGGAAGGTTTCTGATCATTGGTTTATTTTCGAACCAATAAATATTTTTGATGAGAATAAGGAGATTTATTTTTCGGTTTCTGTAGATTTGGAAAGTGGTATTGTTAATTTGTATTATAGAGATGGGAGGGATTTGAAGGAGATGACGACTAGCTGTAGCACTGATTATTTGAAGGCTGGGGCACTTACGGATAGAAGTAAACCTTTTTGTTTAGGTGCATCTTGTGGAGGAGATGACTATTCGCCTTTATATGGGAAA
Source organism: uncultured Clostridia bacterium (assembly GCA_947628015.1). Lineage (GTDB taxonomy): Bacteria > Bacillota > Clostridia > TANB77 > CAG-508 > CAG-793. Next base: position 6,790 of record CANQYG010000054.1, on the reverse strand, counting down.
GAAGATTTGTATGCGTGTAGACTATATACGAAAGTATTAGGTGCAACAGATATTGAAAAGAATTATTATGAAAGTGTAAATTATCGTAAATATTTGATAAATAGTGGAAAATAAGAAACATAGGAACTTTTATGGAAGGATTTTTATATTAGAAATAAATATAAAAAATTTAATTAATGTAAGAGATTGATAGAAATTAGGATATATAGCATAGATTGTATAAAGTCAAAATACACCTTCTTATGATAAAGAAAAATATCATAAGAAGGTTTTTTGTTTAAAATTTTAATTTTATCTCTGTATTTAGGAAAAATAAATTTTATATGAAAAAATGTTATAAAATTTTATTTCTTATACTGACCTGCCAGTCTAATTATTAATATAATTTTTTGTGATAAAATGTAAAAAATAAAAATGCTGAAGGCTAGATATTGCAATATTTTATATTTTAATATAAGATATTTACAAATAATTTAAAAGAGGTATTTTATGGAAAGTATAGAGATAAGAGATTTAAAAGATATGCTTGAAAAAACAGGCAAAATTTATGGAAATAGACCAGCATATAAAATTAGATTATCAGGTATAAATGATGAAAATAAAAAATATTTAACAATTTCTCATAAAGAAGTTAGAGAAATGGTAAATGCTTTAGGTACGTCATTAATCGAAATGGGATTAAAAAATAAAAGAATTGCTGTAATTGGTGAAAATAGATATGAGTGGGAAATAGCTTATTTAGCAATTGTTTGTGGAACAGGGATAGTTGTTCCACTTGATAAAGCGCTTCCAGAAAATGAATTAGAGAGCTTAATTGAACGTTCTGGAGTAGAGGCAATTTTCTGTTCAAAAAGCTATGAAGAAGAACTTAGCAGAATTATAAGACGTGGAACAGGAAAACTAAAAAGATTAATTTCTATGGACTTAAAGCAACACAAAGAAGGTGTTTATTCTGAGCTTGAGTTAATAGAAAATGGAAAGAAACTTATAAAACTAGGAAATAGAAAATTTTTAGATGCAAAAATTAATCCAAAAGCAATGAACATAATGTTATTTACATCAGGAACAACTTCAAAATCAAAAGTTGTAGCTTTATCACACAAAAATTTATGTTCTAATTTAATGGATATAGCATCTGTACTAGATATTGACTCTAGTGATAGGATACTTTCGTTTTTACCACTTCATCACGTATTTGAGTGTACAGTTGGATTTTTATATTCATTATATAGTGGCTGTCAAACATCATTTTGTGATGGAATAAGACATATACCAGATAATTTAAGAGAATATAAAATTACGTTTATGTCTTGTGTTCCGGCAATTTATGAGAATATTTATAAAAATATGATAAAGCAATTTGAAAAAGAAGGAAGACTTGATGAAATAAATGCTTTAGTAGAAAAGTACAAAGATAAGTCAATGGAGCAAAAGAAAAAGGCTTTTAAAGAGATTCATGATTTCTTTGGTGGTCATATAAAACTATTAATAAGTGGAGCAGCAAGTTTATCTCCAAAAGTTGAAGAATTTTTTAGAAACTTTGGTTTAAATCTATGTCAAGGATATGGCTTAACAGAAACATCTCCAGTTATAGGAGTTGAAACAAATGAAAACTTTAGAGTTGGTTCTATTGGTAAGCCTCTTCCACATATTAAAGCAAAATTAGAGGATGTAAATAGTGAAGGAATAGGAGAACTTGTAGTAAAAGGACCAAGTATTATGATAGGCTATTTTGAAAATGAAGAAGCAACAAATGAAGCATTGAAAGATGGCTGGTTTTATACTGGAGATTTAGCAAAAATTGATAAAGATGGATACATATTTATTTGTGGAAGAAAGAAGAGCGTAATAGTATTGAAAAATGGAAAAAATATTTTCCCAGAAGAAATGGAAGGTTTAATTAACAGAATTGAAGGTGTAAAAGAATCATTTATATTTGGAAAAGCAAATAAGAATAATGATGACGATATAAGAATAAATGTTAAGATAGTTTTTGATAGACAGATTATGAAAGAGGCCTACAAAGTTGAAACAGATGAAGAAATATTTAACGCCTTAAATTCAAAGATAAAAGAAATAAACAAAGAAATGCCATCTTATAAAGCAATCAAGAAAATAATTTTAACAGAAAAACCTTTGATTAAAACTACTACATCTAAAATAAAAAGGCAAGAAGAACTAAAAACAGTTTTATAAAAAGTTGGAGAATAAGTTTGAAAAAAATAAAATTTAACAATCTTGTTACTAAAGTATTGGGAAGTGAAATTTTTTATTATAAAAAAATAGATTCAACACAAAAAGAAATTTGGAGAAGAATTGTAACAGAAAAAATAAAAAATGGAACTATAATAATTGCAGATGTACAAACTCAAGCCATTGGTACACATGGAAGAACATGGCATACATCTCAAAAAGGAAGTATAGCATTTTCACTATGTCTTTTTCCAGATTGCAAGCTAGAAAATTTGAAAACTATAACAAAAGATATAGCAAAATTATTAGTAGATATTTTTTATGATTTTTATAATGTAAAAATAGATATTAAAAGTCCAAATGACTTAATTATAAATAATAAAAAGATAGGTGGAATACTTACAGAAACAAGGCTTAATGGAGAAAATGTAAAAGATTTAGTAATAGGAATTGGTATAAATACAAATAAAAAAGATTTTGAAGATGATATTAAAGATATAGCAACATCAGTTTATAATCAATATAAAATAAAAGTTGATAACATAAGAATAATTACAGAGTTTTGCAATAGATTTGAAAAATATCTAGAAAGAGAGAAAATAGTTTGAAAGAAGCTCAAGGCTTTCATTTCTAAGTGTGCCTTATGAGTGAAATGAGAAAGGAATGGATTTTAAAATGAAAATAGCATTTTTATTTCCGGGTCAGGGTTCTCAAACAACAGGTATGGGAAAAGATTTATATGATGCTTTTCCAGAATATAAAAAAGTATATGATGAAGTAGAATCCTTAACAGGAATAGAGGTAAGCAAAATAACTTTTGATGAAAAAGAAAACGAAAAATTAAATCAGACAAGATATACACAGATTTGCATATTAACAATGAGTTTAGCAATTTTAGAATTATTAAAAAAACAGGGAATAAAAGCAGAAGAATCAGCAGGTTTAAGCTTAGGAGAATATACAGCATTAATATATAGCAAAAAATTATCATTTGAAGACGGTGTAAAAGCTATTGCAGTTAGAGGAAAGATAATGGAAGAATTATCACCTAAAGGAAAATGGAAAATGGCAGCAATTATAGGACTTGATGAAGAAAAAGTAAAAATGGCATGTCAAAAAGTAAAAAATGGATTTGTTGATTTAGCAAACTATAATTGCAAAACACAAATTGTTATATCAGGAGAAGAAACAGCAGTACTTGAAGCTTGCAGTTTTGCTAAAGAATTAGGAGCTAGAAAGGTAATTGAATTAAAAACATCAGGTCCATTTCATACAAGTTTATTAAAAGATGCATCTATTAAATTAAAAGAAGAACTAAAAAAATATAAGTTTGGAAATTTTGAAACAGATGTTATAAAAAATATTGATGGAAAAAAATATCAAAAAGATGATGATATGCCAGAAATATTATCAGAGCATATTGTAAATCCAGTAAGATTTACAGATACTATCCAGACTATGTTAGATGATGGAATTGATACATTTGTAGAAATAGGACCGGGAAAGTCATTAACATCATTTGTAAGAAGAACAAACTCAGAAGTAAAAACATTTACAATTAATGATAAAAAAAGTTTTGAAGAAACAATTCAAAATATCAAAAGTTTAACATAGTAAAAGTTAAAATATTTTAGTTAAAGTAAAAAATATTAGTGCTATAAAAAAATTAGGAGGAAAAAAGATGAATAAAGTAGCTTTTATAACAGGGAGTACAAGAGGAATAGGAAAGCAAATTGCTAAAACTCTTGCAAAAGAAGGATTTGATGTTGTTATTAATTATATGACAGAAGAAGACAATTATAATGAAGTAATAAAAGAAGTTGAAAATGAAAATCAAAATATAAAATGCACAGCAGTTAAAGGGGATGTAACAAGCTTTGAAGACTGTGAAAATATGATTAAAGAAATAATAGATACTTATGGAAAAATTGATGTATTAGTAAATAATGCAGGAATTACAAAAGATATGCTATTATTAAGAATGAAAGAAAAAGACTTTAGAGATGTTATAGATGTTAACCTTGTAGGTACTTTTAATTTGACAAAATGTGCCTCAAGTTATATGATTAAAGCAAAAAGTGGAAGAATAATAAATTTAGCTTCAGTAGTTGGAATAGCAGGAAATAGTGGTCAAAGTAATTATGCAGCTTCAAAGGCAGGAATAATAGGCTTTACAAAAAGTATAGCTAAAGAACTTGCTAGTAGAAATATATTAGTTAATGCAGTAGCACCAGGCTTTATACAAACAAAAATGACAGAAGTATTAAGTGATTCTGTCAAAGAAAGTATTTTAGAGCAAATCCCTTTAAGAAAATTTGGAACAACAGAAGATGTTGCAAATGTTGTTAAATTTTTAGCATCAGAAGATAGTAAATACATAACAGGTCAAGTAATACATATAGATGGTGGAATGTTAATGTAAATATCGTTGTCTAAATTTTTGATTTCGCGTCAACGATTATATGGACTAAAATAAATATGAAAGGAGATTAATTTAACTAGCAAAATGGAAAGAAGAGTTGTAATTACAGGGCTTGGAGCAATAACTCCAATTGGAAATGATGTCGAAGAACTTTGGAAAGGCATTGAAGAAAATAAATGTGGAATAGATAATATAACATTAATAGATACAACCAATTTTAAAACTAAATTAGATGCAGAAGTAAAGAATTTTGATGAAGAAAAATATTTTGATGCAAAACAAATAAGAAAATTAAATAGAGTATCAAAATTTGCAATGGTTGCAGCTAAAGAAGCAATGAAAGATAGCAAGATTACTAAAGAAAATACAGATTTTAATAAAATAGGAATATTTGTAAGTTCAGGAATTGGTGGAATTGATACAACACAAGAACAATGTGAAGTAAATTTTGAAAAGGGAAATAAAAGAGTATCTCCAATGTTTATACCACTTGCAATTGCAAATATGCCAGCAGGAAATGTTGCAATAGATTTAGGGCTAAAAGGAGAATCTATTTCAATTGTATCAGCATGTAGTTCATCAACACACTCAATAGGAGAAGCATATAGAACAATAAAAAATGGATATGAAGATGTTATATTTGCAGGAGGAACAGAAGCTTCAATATGTGAAATGGGAGTTGCTGGATTTGAAAATATGAAAGCACTATCATCATCACAAGATAAGACAAGAGCATCTATTCCATTTGATAAAGAAAGATCAGGATTTGTATTTGGAGAAGGTGCAGGTGTAATAGTTCTTGAAGATTTAGAACACGCACTAAATAGAAATGCTAAAATATATGCAGAAGTAGTTGGATATGGTGCAACATCAGATGCATATCATATAACATCTCCAGACCCTACTGGAGAAGGTGCAGCAAGAGCTATGAAAAGAGCCTTAGAAGATGCCAAAATCCAAATGAAAGATATAGATTACATAAATGCTCATGGAACATCAACATCATTAAATGATTCTACTGAAACAAAAGCAATAAAGAAAGTTTTAGAAGATGAAGGATGCTCAGATACAGTAAAAGAAAATCTTTTAGTAAGTTCAACTAAAAGTAATATGGGACATCTTTTAGGAGCAGCAGGAGCAGTTGAAGCAATAGTGTGTGTAAAAGCTATAGAAAATTCATTAGTACCAGCTACAATCAATTATAAAGTAAAAGATGAAGAATGTGACTTAAATGTTGTTCCAAATAAAAATATAAAAAAAGATTTAAGTTATGTAATGTCTAATTCATTAGGATTTGGAGGACATAACGCAAGCATAATAATAAAGAAATATGAAGATTAGTAGTTTCTATAAATAGGAGGAGTAAATATGGAATATGAAAAAATAAAACAATTAATGGACGATATGGGAAATTCAAAATTAAGTTCAATAGATATTGAATTTCCAGATGGTGTAAAAATTAAAATGGAGAAAAAAGAAAATACTGTTGTAGAAAAAGCTATTACAACTGAAGTAATAAATGAAACAGTAGAAAAAGAAAAAAAATCTGAAACAAAAAAAGTTGAAGGAAACATAGTAAAAGCACCAATGGTAGGAACATTTTATATTAAGCCATCTCCAACAAGTGCTCCTTATGTTGAAGTAGGAACAGAAGTAAAAAAAGGAAGTGTTTTGTGCATTATAGAAGCTATGAAATTAATGAACGAAATTGAATCAGAATTTGATGGAAAAGTTGCAGAAATATATGTAAAAGATGGTGAACCTGTAGAATATGGAATGCCATTGTTTAGAATTATTTAATATGAAATGCTACGCGCAACGGCAGAATTATAATATTTGTAAGTTATAAAATGAAAGGAAATAATAATGCTTAATAAAGATGAAATTAAAAATATAATTCCACAAAGAGAGCCTTTTTTAATGATAGATGAGGTTGAAAGTTATGTTCCGGGTGAAAGTGCTATTGCTTATAAAAATGTAAGTGCTGATGAGTGGTATTTTAAAGGTCATTTTCCAGGAAACCCAATAATGCCGGGAGTATTAATCACAGAAAGTTTAGCTCAAGCTGGAGCTGTTGCTATATTATCTATGGAAGAAAACAAAGGAAAAAATGCTCTATTTGGTGGAATAGATAAAATGAAGTTTAAAAAGATGGTTGTACCAGGAGATAGATTA
>CANQYG010000053.1 GCA_947628015.1 uncultured Clostridia bacterium | reverse complement strand
TGAAGGGGCGAGTTTGCTAAACTTGTAGGGTTCGTTTAGGGCCGCGGAGGTTCAAATCCTCTCACCTACGCCAAAAAAATTATTATAAAATGATTATGGAATTTTATAGTTGTAAAAGTTTCTTAATTGTAGTATGCTGTATATGTGGTATACTACAATTTTTAGTATATAAAAACAATACAGAGGAGAATAACTATATGCCAATAGAATTAAAAAAATATTTTTGGGATACTAATTTTGAAAAATTAAATAAAGAAAAGAATAAAAGATATATAATATCAAGATTATATTGCTATGGAGATTTGAAAGCAATAAGATGGATAAAAGATAATTACACAAATCAAGACATAGAAGATGTTGCAAGAAACTCAAGAAATCTAAATCCATTAGTTGCAAATTATTTAAGACAACAATTTAATTTACAAAAAGAAGAAATGGCATATTATAGGTGGGTTAATTCTATGAACTATGAATATTGGAGGATAAGTAACTAATGTATTGGAATATTATTGATGAGAATAGATATAAATTATTAAAAGATATCACAGAGATAATAAGTATACCAAATTATTATATGATAGGTGGAACTGCATTATCATTACAACTAGGGTTAAGAGAGTCTTATGATTTTGATTTTTGTGTAACCGAAAATTTTAACAACGAATTATTATTAAAAGAAATACAAACATTAGGAAAGATAGAAGTTAAACAAAATCAAAAAGGGACAGTAGATGTTATATTAAATGGGGTACAAATAAGTTTCTTTTATTATCCAAATTATGTTATAAAAGAATTTGTTGTAGTAGACGAAATGCCTAAATTAAAGATGGCAAGTGTACTAGATATTGCAGTAATGAAAGTTGTAGCAATAGGTGGTAGAGGAGCTAAAAAGGATTTTTTTGATTTATATAATATTATGAGTAAAACTAATATAACAATAGACGAACTTGCAAAAGGTTTATTAAAAAAATGTGGTAACAATGTAAATTTTGCAAATATAATAATGGGGTTAAGTTATTTTGAAGATGCAGAGCAAGAAATATTACCTAAAGCATTTGTAGAGTATAATTGGGAAGAAATAAAAAAATTTTTTATAAAATTTCAAGCAGATTTTCAAAAAAGATTGGAAATACTTGAAATATAGAAATTTATAATATAATTGGGGAATGATTGTTTTTGTTTTGATTATGATAAGTAAGTGTACCCAAGTGGTTAAAGGGGCGAGTTTGCTAAACTGGCAGGGTTCGTTTAGAGCCGCGGAGATTCAAATCCTATCACATACGCCAGTCAGTGTGTTCTTATAGGATTTAATGTCTATAAGAACACTTTTTATTTTTCTGATAACTTAGCTTAAATATTTTTCATATATACTTTTTACTATATTTCTTGAGATATCTACGTTATACAGATTTTTTTATACAAAGTTACTCCCATATTACAATACGGAGATGATATTTTAGAAATTATTTTAGTAAATTGAAAATATTGTTAAAACATGATACAATCTATCAAACTTAATTAAAAGGAAATGAAATTATAGTAAAAAATCATATTTATAATTTTAGAAAAATAAGGTGGTACTATGAAAACAATTGGAATAATTTTAAGAGATTATGAAACAAAAAATGGTGGAATTGTATATGGAGTTAGAAACTATTTAATTAAAAAAATAAAAAATTATAATGTTTCGATTATGTGCATACCTTTTGATTTCGAAAATAATATAGAAATTGATACTACTTTGATTGATAAATGTGATGGTATTATATTACCTGGTGGAAAAGTTAGTCATGAATTAGATGATAAAATAGTGAAATATCTATATGATATAGATAAACCAACTTTTGGGATATGTTTAGGAATGCAACTTATGGGTATGACTTTTAATAATCATAATATTATAGCAGTTAACAATCATCAAAATGGAAATAATTATTCACATATTATAAAAATTGATAAAGATACATTGCTTTATAATATAATAGGTGAAGAAAATATAAAAGTAAATTCACTTCATTCATTTTGTATTCCATATACTAAATTACATGCATCTGCTCATAGTGATGATAAAACAATTGAAGCAATTGAAGATAAAAGAAAAACATTTTTTTTAGGAGTACAGTGGCATCCAGAATTATTAGATGATGAAAATTCTGATAAATTATTTACATATTTCATTAGTAAATTATGAAAAAATATACGTTAATTAAAATAATATGTAAAGAAAATTAAATTCATTATGAAACTGTAATTATTAGTAAAAAGGGAGTGTTATATGGAAAATTCAATAGATAAACGTATTAAGATTAGCAATAAAATTTTTCCAATTTTTTATGGACTTTCATCTGACTTAATTTTTTTTATTGAAATTAATACATTATTTTTAACAAGTGTTAAAGGATTAACTTCTTACGAAATTAATTTGATTACAACGATAGGAGTTCTAGTATCACTATTATTTTATTTATTATCACATAAAATTATAAATAAAATAGGAAATTTATATTCAATAAGACTAGGAAATTTTTTATCATTAATTTCTGCAATATTATTTACTTTTTCTACTGATTTAATATTTTTTGTTTTAGCAGAAATTTTTTATGATGTTAGTTTTGTTTTTAAATGTGTTGATCAAGTTGTTTTAAATAATAATTTAGTATATCTAAATAGAGAAAATGAATTTATAAAAATAAAAACTAAAGCAACAACAATATATTCAATTGTAACAATGATTACAACTTTAATAGTAGGACTTTTATTTAATTTTAGTCCATATTTACCAATGTTTATATGTATATTAATTTGTTTTAATAATTTAATAATGGCACATTTTATATATGAAGTTAATCTCGATAATAAAGAAATAGAATTAAAAAGAAAAAATAAATTTACTTTTAATAAGATTATGATTATAACTATAGTTGTTTATGGCTTGATATATGGAACTATTGTTGTTTGTCAAACAAATGATAAATTATTTATACAATATGAATTACAAAATTTCTTAAAAGCAAATACTGTAACTTTAGCAATGTCAATTATTTTATTTTTATCTCGAGTATCAAGATTAATAATAAATATAGTATTTGGAAAAATATATGATAAATTTAAAAATAAAACATTATATATAATTTATTTTGGGTTATTATTTTCAGTTTTATTTTTTATCATCGGAAAAATATTGTTTACTTCTATATATAGTTCCATTATAATGACTATTGGTTTTATTATTTTATTGGCATTAAGAGATCCAACAGAAAATCTATTAAGTAATATACTCCTTAAAAATACCAAGAAAGAAGATAAAGAAAAAGCAATATTATATTTTCAATTTATGAGAAGATTAGTTGTATTTATATTAAGTTTACTTGCAACTATGATTCTTGCTAGATATGAATTAATTCATTTATACATAGTATTTTTTATTTTAATACTATTATTTATTTTTATAGTTTTAAAGTTAGAATTTTTATTAATAAATAATAAAGATTAAGTATATTAAAATTTGCGTAAGATATTGATATTTTTTACCATATGGAAAAGACACAGGGGATAATAAAAACGCAGATTTTCAATAAATATATTTATAATTATCGATTTTTCAACTTTTTTTGAAAAGTCCTATAAGAACACTCCGAACAGCTTAGGTATTTTTATTGAATGTTATAAAGACATCTTTTTTGTTATGGCTTAATTTACAAAGAAAATTATTGTTTATTATATTTAGATAATATAATACATATTTTATGAGAAAAAACTCAAAAGTATTTGCAAAATGCAATTTCTTTTGAGTTTTTATTTTTTAATCTATATGTTTAATTCCTATATTTTTTAAATTATTTTTTATTTTTCTTTTATAGAAAAAACTATTAAAATTTTGAATGTATATTGAATGCATACCTGCTTTATTAGCGCCCCATATATCAGACCATTTATTATTTCCTATAACTGCAATCCTTGAAGGACTAAGTTTCATTCTTTTTGCCATATTTAAAAAAGGTTTTTTTAGAGGTTTACAAGCAAATTTTTGAGTGGTAGTAATATTTAAAGTATTTAAAATAGTTCTACTAACGTGAGGATTATTAGTAAGTATTGATATTTTAAATCCTGCATCTTTAGCATTTTTTAAAAAATTCATTGTTTCTATCGAAACTATTTTATTTATTCTTAAAGTTCCATCAAAATCAAATATTAATCCTTTTATATTTAAATCATTTTTTAAATATTCAATACTAATATCTGAAATTCTTGCATAAGTTTCTTTTGGTGTAAAGCTAGTGTTCATACGTCCTCCAAAAAATAATATATTATATTTTATAAATAATAATATGCTTTGTCAATAAAATATGCGATTATATTATAATTTTTAGTTATAAAAGAGAGACATGCATCATAAATTTAAAAAGATATTATTTAGAAGGGAATTATAATTTTTATGAAAAAAAAGAAAATTATTTTTATATTATTTTTTGTTATAGCTATAATAATATTAATTGTTTGTAGTATATCCACAGAAGTTGAAAATAATGTGGAAAACGTAGAAGAAATTCAGCCCGAAATAGAAATTTCTGAAGAAGAAATGAGGCAAACTACAGTAGCTTTATATTTTGAAGATGCAATATCAGGGATATTATCTAAAGAGGAAAGAAAAATTGATTCTAAAAATTTAATTGATAATCCATATAAATATGTATTAGAATTATTAATTGATGGACCTAAAATAGAAGATTTAAATAATCCAATTCCAGAAGGAACCAAAATAAATGATACTAAATTTGAAAAAGGAATAGTTTATATAGATTTATCTAAGGAGTTTTTAAATGCAAATGGAACTAATGCAATTTATTCAATAGTTAAAACTTTGAGTGAATTTACAGAAGTTACAGGAGTTAAATTTACAATTGACGGAAAAAATGAAGAAAAATTAAAAGATATATTTATTAATTCTTAAAATTATACCTTAAAAATTAGTTAATCTTGAAATTTAGCTATTTTTAAGGTATAATATTTATATTATGGAAAGAATTGATGAATTAAATTATGAAGGATTAAAAATAATACAAAATACTGATGGTTTTTGTTTTGGCATAGATAGTGTACTTTTAACTGAATTTGCAAGAGATATAAAAAAACAAAGTAAAATTGCAGACCTTGGAACTGGGACAGGTATTTTAGGTATTTTATTAAGTAAAAAAGTAAATGCTAAAAAAATAATTGGAGTAGAAATTCAAGAAGATGTAGCTGATATGGCGAAAAGAAGTATTAAATTAAATTCTTTAGAAAATATTTTTGAAATAATTCAAGGAGATTTAAACAAAATAAAATTAGAAAATAATACTTTTGATGCAGTTGTTACAAATCCTCCATATAAAAAATTAGGAACAGGAATTAAAAATAAAGAAGAAAAGCAAAAAATATCTAGATATGAAACATCAGCTAGTCTTGAAGATTGGATAAAAATTTCTAGTAAATTATTAAAAGATAATGGTAGTTTTTATATTGTATATAGAACAGATAGATTAACAGAGCTTTTTGAAAATTTAAAAAAATATAAATTAGAAGTTAAGAAAATGAGATTTGTATATTCTAATATAAATAAACAATCTAATCTAGTATTAATTAAGGCTGTAAAAGGTGCAGGAGTATTTTTAAAAGTAGATGAACCACTAATTATTTATAATTTAGATGGAAGTTATACTGATGAAATTTTAAATATATATAGAAAAAAATAAAAAGAGGGATTTTTTATGGAAAAAGGAATATTATATTTAGTTGCAACACCAATAGGAAATTTAGAAGATATAACTTTAAGGGCAATAAAAATATTAAAAGAAGTAGATTTAATTGCAGCAGAAGATACGAGACAAACTTTAAAATTACTGAATCATCTAGAGATTTCAAAGCCTTTAATTAGTTATCATAGACACAATGAAGAAGTAAAAACTGACATACTTATAAAAAAATTAAATGATGGTGAAAATATTGCCATTGTAACAGATGCAGGTACTCCAGCAATATCAGATCCAGGCGAAGAAATAGTTAAAGAAGCAATAAAAAATAATATAAAAGTTGTACCTATTCCGGGTGCGTGTGCGCTAATAAATGCATTAATTGCATCAGGTTTAGATACGAAAGAATTTAGTTTTTATGCATTTTTACCATTAAATAAAAAATTAAGAAAAGAAAAATTAGAGGAAATAAAAAATGATGGAAAAACAGCTATTATTTATGAGGCTCCACATAGATTAATTAGTACATTAAATGAAATAAAAGAATTACTTGGAAATAGAGATATTGTTATTGCAAAAGAACTTACTAAAATTCATGAAACTTTTATTAGAGGAAAAATAGAAGAAATTATAGAAAAAATAGAAAATCCTAAAGGAGAATATATTATTCTAATTAATGGAGAAAAAATAAAAAAAGAAAATGAATTAAATAAATTATCGTTAGATGAACATTATGAATTTTATGAAAAACAAGGTTTGGAAAAAAAGGAAATAATAAAAAAGATAGCTAAAGACAGAAAATTAAATAAAAATGAAATTTATCAATATTTTTTAAATAAATAATATTAAAAATAAATAAATAAATTAAAATATATCAATAAATAAATATTGGTATATTTTTTTATTTTAAATATATATTTTAATAGGAGGTAATAATTTTGAATTATTTATGGCCAATAATTATTTTAATTTCTTTTTTATTTTCTATTTTTAATGGAAATATACAAAATTTAAATAATTCTATTTTTTCATCAGTATCTGATGTAGTAACGTTATCTCTCACTCTCGTAGGAAATATGTGCCTTTGGTGTGGATTGATGAAAATAATTCAGGAAACAAAATTAATGAATCTTTTAATAAAATTATTAAATCCTATATTAAGATGGCTTTATCCAAAATCCAAAGATAATAAGGAGGCAATGGAAGCAATTTCAATTAATACAGTTTCAAATTTTTTAGGAATAGGTAATGCAGCAACTCCTGCTGGATTAAAAGCTATGGAAGAACTACAAAAAGAAAATAAAAATAAAGATGAGTTATCTGATTCAATGGTAATGCTAATTGTATTAAATACAACATCTATTCAATTAATTCCCACAACTGTAATTGCAATAAGAGCTTCTTTAGGTTCATTAAATCCATCATCAATTATTTTACCAATTTGGGTATCAACAATAGCAGGAACTTTAACAGGAGTTATTTTAACAAAGATTTTATTGAGGAGAAAAAAAGTATGATATATTTTTCATCAATAATTATTCCATTAATTATTTCAATTATTATTTTTTGTGGTCTAATACAAAATAAAAAAGTTTATGATATATTTTGTGAAGGAGCAAAAGATGGAATAAAAATGACAATGAAAATGTTTCCTACATTAATTGGAATTTTTTTAGCAGTTGGAATGTTAAGGTCTTCGGGGCTTTTGGAATTTATTTCAAATATTATTGGAAAATTGGTTAAAAACTTTAATGTTCCTTCAGAAATAATACCCCTTGCATTCATTAAACCTATTTCAGGAAGTGCCTCAATGGCATTAGCAACAGATATTATTAGTAAATTTGGAACTGATACAAGAATAGGAATGATTGCAGCTACAATTATGGCAGCGTCTGAGACAACTTTTTACGTTATAGCAGTTTATATGAATTCAGTTAAAGCAAAAAAAAGCAGAAAAGTAATTATTCCAGCATTAATAGCAGATGTAGTAAGCATAGTTACAGCTATATGTATTATTAAATAAATTATTTATTTTAGAAAAATGTCGAAATTTGTAAACGAGTTTTTGTTGACATTTGGAAAAATATGGTGTATTATAATGACACAAATTATTAAAACAAGGAAAATAATGATTTATTATATTATTTTATTTTTTTCAATAAATTATTTAGTTAGAAAAATTATTTCTAAAATAATTTCAAAATTAATTTTAAATAAATAGTTATTAGTTTTGTAGAGGAAGGATAAGTCACCTCCATTTTCCTATTGTACCTTTTTTAGGTCAACGACTTATTTCAAATAGATTTATTTCTAATATTTATAGTGCCCCCAACGATAAAATATTAAAATATTTTCCTCTACAAATTTTTATATAAAATTTATAATAATTATTAATGATGGTATTTTTCATTATTATTAATTTTAAAACTTCGAAAGATTTGTTCTAATAGAAATATCCTTATTAATTGATGAGGAAAAGTCATACTAGAAAAACAAATTTTTTCGTTGCATAAATTCTTTAAATTATCATTTACTCCTAAAGAGCCTCCAATAATAAAGGAAATAGAACTATTAGTTAATTGAATATCATTGATGAATTTAGCAAATTGTTCTGATGAATAGTTTTTTCCTTGCAAGTCTAGACATATTTTAAAACTATCTTTAGGAATATGATTTATTATTGAAGAACTTTCTATATCTTTAATTTGATTTTCAATAGATAGATTTAATTTTTCAGGAAGAGGAGAATCTGGAATCTCTATAATATTTAAGTTACAATATTTAGAAAGTCTTTTAGAATATTCTGTTATAGCATCTTTTAAATAATTTTCTTTAATTTTTCCTACACATATAATGTTAATTTTAAGCATATTTTATTTAACCATCCTTTTAAATATTTACAATTTTATTTGGAACGTATCTATCTGCAACTTGTAGTTTTAATTTATCTATATCAGCATTTTTGGCAATTATTTTATCAATTACAGTTTGATAAGCAAGTTCTGGAAAATTATTATTTTCGCTAAGATGTCCTAACATTATATTTTGAACTCCATTTTTTAAAAGTTCTGATATAACTAATCCAGCATCATCATTTGATAAATGACCATTTGGACCTAAAATACGTCTTTTTAAATGATAAGGATATTTTGAACATTGAAGCATATTAATTTCATAATTTGATTCTAACAATAAAAAATCACTCTCATCTAAATTATGTAGAACTTTATTATCTATATGACCTATATCAGTTGCTATTGTAAATTTCTTATTTTCAAAAAATAAATTAAATCCACAAGGGTCAGCAGCATCATGTGGTATAGAAAATGGATATACTTTAACATCTCCAATTTCAAAATATTCATTAGTATTAAATTTTTTTCTTAATTCATCTGGCACGTTTTGAGTTATATTTGTAAAAGTTGGATTATTAGCGTAAATTGGAATATGATATTTTTTACATACAGCTGATAAACCTTTAACATGGTCATTATGCTCGTGAGATATTAAAATTCCATCTATTTCCTGCAAGCTTAATCCAATAGAATTAAGAGCTCCTTCTAATTTTTTAGAAGAAACTCCACAATCAATTAATAATTTTGTATTATCAGTTTCTATATATGAACAATTTCCAGAGCTACCACTATATAAATTACAATATTTAAACATTTTTTATAACATTTCCTATTCTTATTTTATTCTCTCGATTCTAGCACCTAATTTTCTAAATTTATCTTCTATATTTTCATAACCTCTATCTATATAATGAATATTATATAATTCACTTGTTCCATCTGCAATGATAGCAGCTATTATAAGTGCTGCTCCTGCGCGAAGGTCTGTAGCATATAAAGGAGAGCCTTTTAAGTTTTTAACACCTTCAAAAATAGCAGTTTTTCCTTGAGCTGTGATTTTTGCTCCCATTTTATTTAATTCATTTGTATATTGAAATCTAGATTCCCATATACTTTCATTTATTATACTTGTACCATTTGCAATAGACAAGGCAACACCAATTTGAGGTTGTAAATCAGTTGGAAAACCCGGATATGGAAGAGTTTTGATATTTGTAGAATTTATATCTCCATCACAATAAACTCTAATTGAATCACCTAAGTTTTCAATTTTTCCACCCATCTCTAATATTTTAGCAGATAAACAATCCATATGCTCATAAATACAATTCTTTATTAATATATCTCCTTTTGATGCAAGAGCAGCAACCATAAATGTTCCTGTCTCTATTTGGTCTGGAACTATAGAATATGTATGGTTACCTGTTAATTTATCAACTCCATTTATTTTTATAGTATCAGTTCCAGCTCCCATTATGTCAGCACCACAAGTTGTTAAAAAATTTGCTACATCAACAATATGTGGCTCTTTAGCAACATTATCTAAAATTGTTGTACCTTTAGCTAGTACAGATGCTAAAATTAAATTAATAGTTGCACCAACTGAAACTACATCAAAGTATATAGAATTTCCTATTAGTTCTTTTGCTCTAGCATTAATTTTACCTTGCTCATAATTTACCTCTGCACCTAAAGCTTCAAATCCTTTTATATGTTGGTCAATAGGTCTTGCACCTAAATTACATCCACCAGGAAGTCCAACTTCAACATCTTTACATCTACCTAAAAGAGAGCCTAAAAGATAGTAAGAAGCTCTAAATTTACTTGTCATTTCTAATGAAGCGTGAGTACAAGTTAAATTTCTTGAATCAATTACTAAAGTATGGTAATTAGTCCATTCAACATTTGCACCTAAAGATGTTAATATATCACAAATAATCTTAACATCACTTATATTAGGCACATTTTCTAATGTAGTAATTCCATCTATCAAAAGAGTAGCGGGCAAAATTGCAACAGCTGCATTTTTTGCTCCACTAATTTCTACTTCTCCAGTTAATCTTGTATTTCCTTGTATTACAAACTTTTCCAATATTAATTCCCCCAGTCGTCTTAATCTCTATATATAACATAAAATATATAAATTTACAATATTTTTTTTAGAAAATTAATATACATTGTTACTAGATAATACTTTTAAATAAAAAATAACGGGCTTTCTTAGAAATAGGAATGCTCGCTTATTTTTAAAAT
>CANQYG010000052.1 GCA_947628015.1 uncultured Clostridia bacterium | reverse complement strand
TTAAAAGAGCAGATTTCTGCTCTTTTAGTAGTATTAACAATAAATTAATTCTTTATATATAATTTCTTCAACTGAATTTTTATAGTTATTCATAAGTCCAATCCATTTTAGTGGATTAGTATTTTTCAAATTTTCATCAATAGGATTTTTCTCTAACATTTGTTTCATAAGTATTTCAAATCTTTCTTTAGCTTGTTTATCAGTTTCTACAATATGTTTTCTTAAAGACTTTTCTATAAGCATTATAGTATATTCAGCTTTTTTATGATTTTTTAGATATTCTAATCTCAAATGACCATACTTTCCAATATTATAATCTTTTTCATAATCTTCTTTTTCTAAATATAAGTCAGGAATAAAATAATCTCCTTCTTGGTGATAAGTTATCTCTACCATAATAAAATCCTCCTAAAATTTAATTCTACTACTTTTAGACCTATAATTTTATATCTGTTTAGCTGTCTATAAATATAAATTTTTATAAAGTGTACTTAAATAATTCTTACTGGGTTAGGAAGTGTGGCAGAGCAAAATAGTTGTTTAATAATATAATTTCAAAAATAAAGCTATTTTTGTTGAAAAATTGCGTAAAATATAGTAAAATATGATTACATAATTTAATTATCTTGCTAATAAGCAAGTTTTGAATATAGTAACTTTTAACAATGATTATTGTAAAGGAGAAAAAAATGCTTAATGTTGATGAAGCACGGAAGTTAACTGAAGGTGGTAAGGTAAGGCTTAATCTTTTTAACAGAATGCAACTTGCATATGTTAATTGGAAAATTAAGCACTATGCTAAACTGACTGTAACTGAAATCTCTGTTAAATTCCTTAGTTGGAAAGTTGCTTACATTCTCGAAGAAAAGGGATACAAAATTTATGGACCTCTTCCTGATTTTTTGAATCCCAAACTCTCACATGATGTAACTACTAACATTAGCTGGGAAAATAGCAGATAAAAAATGGCGGTTAGATATTTGTAAAAGGATATCTAACTGCTTTTTAGTTTCAATACTAATCGTTATATTTTTTATAATTTTATTGAATTCATAAAATATATGATATTCTTTAATAAATTCATTAACATTTGTATCAATCGTCAAGAGAGCCAATGACGAGTTGTAAATATCTACGTCGTTGGCACCATAAAAAAGTATTTATATATTCCCCTAAAACGCTTTAAATTGCTACTTAGGGGAAATTTTTTTATAAAATCGAAAAATTCCATTTAAGTGCATTAAAAAGCATTAAAAAACATTTCATAAAGGGAAGAAAATAAAAAAAGTAAAGTTTAAAGAATGTAGTGAAAAATAAAAGAAAATTTACTTGACTTTTACAAACAAATGTTTTATAATTATTCCACAAATAAAATGAAAAAAGGGAGATGGTATAATGAATAATTTAGATAAAAGCATTAAAGCATTTGAAGATATTAAACATATTGACGAAGATGGAGTTGAATATTGGTATGCTAGAGAATTACAAACTGTTTTAAATTATAAAGAATGGAGAAAATTTTATGGTGTAATAGAAAAAGCAAAAATAGCTTGTAAAAGGAGTAAAGTCAATACTTTATACCATTTTGTCGACTTCGACAAAATGGTTCAAATAGGTTCTGGTGCAAATAGAAAACAAAGAGACTATAAATTATCTCGTTATGCTTGTTATTTAATAGCACAAAATGGAGATAGTAGAAAAAAAGTAATTGCTCTTGCTCAAACATATTTTGCAGTTCAAACTAGAAAACAAGAAATTAGTGAAAAAGAGTATACTTTATTAACAGAAGATGAAAAAAGATTTTACCAAAGAAACTTAACAAGAAAAGGCAATTATTCACTTAATCAGACAGCTAAAAAAGCAGGTGTAAAAAATTTTGATAAATTTCATAATTATGGATATAAAGGTTTATACAATGGAGAAACAGCTGATGATATTGCAAAAAGAAAAGGATTAAGATATAGAGAAGATATTTTAGATAATATGGGAAGTGAAGAACTCGCAGCTAATCTATTTCGTATTACACAGACGGAATCAAAATTAAAGAAAGATAATATACAGACTGAAGAAGATGCAAATAAAGCTCACTATAATATTGGTAAGAATATTAGAGAAGTTATAAAAAAGAATGGTGGAACTATGCCAGAAGAATTACCTACACCTAAAAAAAGTCTAAAACAATTAGAAAAAGAAAACAAAAACAGCTTAAAAAATAAAGATTGTATATTGGAAAAAGAATAATAACTAAATATATTTACAAAAAAATGCTTTTTTATTATACTTTAATTGGAGGTATATTATGAAAAAAAGTATAAAAATAATTTTTATAATTTTTGCTATTTTAGTCATTTTTATAATAGTTGATACAATACAAGCAAAAATATTTGACAATAACCCTTTGATAAAAATACGAGATAATTGTGATGGTGGAATTGTAGACTATATTGATAAAGGAATTTTTGTAGATACTTATGTTTTTAATTATGGAGATAAAGTAACTGTTTACAAATGGGAAAAATATTTTCCACCAGAAGAAAAAGAACCAGTAGATTTAGAAGTAACTGGTAAAGAAAAAAACGAAAATAATCTAAAATATAAAAATTTAGAGGATGTTGAAATAGACTATGATTTATCACAAATGGTAGAAGATAAATGCTACATTGTATTAAATACAAGTAAAATTTACAATAGAGAAGATTTAAATGGGCTTATAGTATATAATTTAGATGAACTAGATAATTTCATAAAAAATGTAGAAAATAACAAATCTGATGAAATAAGAATTGTAGAATATACTCTAGATGAACAACAACCTATATTAATAGATTTGCAATATAAAAATAATAAATTTATTATGAAAATAGATAATAGAAGAGATGCTACTGCTGCAAAAGAAGATAGGAAAATTGTCATAAATGAATATGATTCTTCAGAATATATTTTAGTAAAAAATGAAGTATCTAGTAACACATCTAATATTAAAGCAAACTATGAATTAAATTTACAATCTAAAAATTCTAATAAAACAATTCATGTATGTGATTATGTTGAAAAAGATGAAGAAAGTAATCAAAAATTTGAAATACAATTTAATAAAGATGTAAATAGCAATAAGATAACTAAAATACTTGGTAAAGAGGAAAACAATAAATATGATTATGATATATATTCATATAAAGGTACAGTTGATATTGTAATAAATGATGAAAAAATGTCTTTAAGAGATGCTTTAACTAATAACAAGATAACGATAGATGAAATATTAGAAAAAGCAAATAAAGATGGAAATGATTTAAAAATATTTGAAGATTTTTATCAAGATGGTGGAAGTAGATATTATTTATATGAAGATTATTCTATAATAAAATTAAATACTCTAAATGGTAAGGATGATTTATATATTGGTGTTCCATCTATGAACATTAACGATATAAATTAATACAAAGATAGTAAAAATATTATTAACAATGGAGTGTATAATATGAGTGATACTGTAATTTATTTAATTAGACATGCTGAAACACTTAATGAAAATGGAATACGAAATACAAGTGAAGATTCTCAACTAATTAATGAAAAAGAAATACTTTCTGTAGAAGGTGAAGAGCAAGCAAGAAAGTTAAGTGAAAATAGTGAATTAAATAATTTAGATGTTATTTGGTCAAGTAGTTATACGAGAGCTAAAGCTACAGCAAAATATATAGCTTTAAAAAATAATTTACCGATTAATTTAGATAGTGATTTAAGTGAAAGAAAGCTAGGAAATTTGAAAGAACTAGGTGAGTTTATGAAGGATAAAAGTACAAGAGATCCTTCTCAAGAACAGCTAATTGACCAAACATTTAAAACTTCAGATGGAGAAAGCGCAATAGAAACTAAACAGAGAATGAATAGATTTTTTGATAAAATTTTAAAAGAATATAGTGGAAAAAGAATAGCAATTATTAGTCATCGGAGGATCAATAAAATTTTTCTTATTAAATTGGTGTAAAGTAAATAGAGATGTTAAATTGGTATATAAAGACACTATATTAGACATAACATCTCCTTGCATTATAAAATTAACATATAAAGACGATAGTTTAATAAACTTACAACAAATAAAAGGATAGGAGATGTATATATGAAAAAAGTAGTAAAAATTTTATTAATAATTATTATATTGATTGTAGTTATGACATTAACATTTTTTACAGTAGATTATATAAGAGTACAAAATGGGAAAAAGCCAATTTTTTGCATTTCATTAGGAGGATATAGTGATGGTGGAACAGTAGAATATTTTGGATTAGGATATAAAGTAATAGCTTTTAGCAGATTAAGTGGATATAATGAAATAAAGATAGGTACGTGGAATATGCAATATAGAGATTTCTATAATGAGATTGAAGAATATGAAAATAAAATAATCATTGAATCTGCACATACTGAAAAAAACGAAAAAAAGGTACATATAGAAATTAATTATATTCAAGCGCAGGATATAGAGGAAATATTTGATAAATTAGATTTTAAAGAAAAAACGAGTGATGGTTTATATGATTATTTTATAACTTTTAAGAGTAATATGGAAACTTATGGTCTTAAAATTGGGACATCTTGTTATATTGAAAAAGATGGAAAAGAAACAATACTAAATGCAGAAGACTCTTACAGCCTTATCGAAATAATTAATGATAATACAGATAACAAAGTTTATGGTAATGAGCAATCAACACAAATAAATGATATACAATTTGTAAAAACATATAACATCAAATCAAACTTAAATGAAAGTGATAAAACGGGAAGATATAATTTTTATATAGTAGAACAATTTCAAATGAATGATCCTGCAATAATAAAAGTAGAAAAGAACTATAAGCTAGAAGAAGGAAATAATTACGAATTTACTTTTAGAGGTGAGAAAAAAGATAGAGACAGCTACACTGCACAAGAAATTTTTACTGATTTTTATATTATAAAAATTGAAAAGACAGACAAAGAAGGTTTAGAGCAAAGGCAAGATGGAATTTAATAAATGAATACAAAGGAAAATGTTATATATGGAGAACAATAAAGATTTTGAAAAATTGGAAGAACAATATAAAAGGTATATGGATTTAGAAGAATTTAATAAAAATAGTAAACCAAAAATAGATAGAATTAGTAAAATTATTTTTTGGGGAATCAAGTCAATATCTATAACAAGTATATTGATAGGAATAGCTGTGCTTATTTTTGCTTTTATAACAATATATGCTTTAGTATATACAGCAACTCCTAAAAATGTACTAAAAAGTTTAAAAGAATTATATGGAGAAGAGTTTGAAATTATAGAAGACTTTGGAGCTAAAGATGCTAAATCAAAAGGATTGTATATTGTATCACCTAAAAATAATAAAAATATTCAATTTAAAATGTTAAATACAACACAATTTAGAAATGATAATGATTATTCAGCACAAAGGACAAAATACTATATAGATAAATGTAAAGATAAAAAATTATTAGAAGGTGTAAAAGTAGACGAAAGTACCTTTACTTATGAAGGTATCGAATTTTTACAGTATACATTATATATTGAACTTAATGATTATTCTGAAATAGAAGAAAAAACCGAAAAAGCATATAAATTAGCAAAGTATTTATATTCTCAAGATAATAAAATGGATGAACCTATTTTTCTAGATGTAAAAGATATGATTTCTTTAATCAGTGTGCACTGTAATACAGATAAAAGTTTAGACGAAGAAATAAATTCTGTTAAATATGATTATATACAAACTTTATATGTTAATGATAAAAAAGAAGAATTAAAAAAGATAGGACAAGATGAAATAGATAAGATATGGAAACCAAAATATTTGCAAATAGTAGTGAATGAAAAAGAAACAACAGAAAAAGTTGAATATAATATAGAAGATAAAAAATATCAAATAGTAAATATATCTAGATTTTTAAAACAACTAGATAATGTTGAAATACTAAAAATAGGTATGTTTTCTCAAGAAATAAAAAAGATAAAATTTAATGATAAAACATATAAAATAGAGCAAGGATTAAATAATGGAAAAAACAAGGATGATGTTATATATACAGAAGAAAATGTGGATAATATATGTAAAAAATTAAATTGTGAAATTAAATATGATTATTTAAATGAAAAAATATATGTAAAAATGAAATGATTAATCAATTTCAAGGTCACTTATTTGTCACTTTAAATATAGTATAATGATATTAGAAATACATAAAAAGAAAGTAAGTGAAAAAATGAAATTATTAAGAAATATAATTATTGTATCTTTTTTATTTGTAACAGGTATAGCAATTTTAGCAGTGGGGAATGGATATGATATGTATAAAGATGCAATAAAAAAAGTTCCTTTAGATAAGAAAATAGAAAGTATCAAAGAAAAAGCTAATTATACAAAAATTGAAGAGATACCACAAACATATATAAATGCAGTTATATCAGTAGAAGACCATAGATTTTATAAACATAATGGAATTGATTTAATAGCAATAGGTAGGGCAGTGGTTAGTGATATTAAAAAATGGGATTTCGTTGAAGGTGGTAGCACTATTACACAACAACTTGCCAAAAATATATATTTTACACAAGAAAAACAAATTACTAGGAAAATTGCAGAAGTTTTTATGGCTTTTAATATAGAAAAAAATTGCGAAAAAGATGAAATACTAGAACTATATATTAATACAAGTTACTATGGAGATGGATATTATACAATAAAAGAGGCTTGTGATGGATACTTCAATAAAAAATTAGAAGAAATGACAGATTATGAATGCATACTACTTGCAGGAATACCAAATGCACCTTCAGTATATGCACCAACAAAAAATTTAAAACTTGCAATGGAAAGACAAAAACAAGTTATGAATAAAATGATTGAATATGGATATTTAACACAAGAGGAAGCGGATGAAATACTAAAGCAGAGTATTTTAAGTGGTAAATAACTTGTATTTATGTAATTATAAAGAAAATGCAAGAATAAAATTAAAAAAAACTATTGACAAAGATGCAAATGGAATAGTATAATTAAAAAGTGCTAAGAAAGATTATAACGTTAACTTACTTAATTAAAGAATATTATTGATGAGTGTAGGGTTATAATTTTTAAACACTATTTTAATTTAATATGGGCAGATGGTCGAGTGGTTAAAGGCGGCAGACTGTAAATCTGTTCTCATTTGAGTACGAAGGTTCGAATCCTTCTCTGCCCACCATATTTATAGGCTTAGAAGTGCTTATTTCAAGCCTATTTATTGTTTTATAGCAAGTAGGATTTTTATCCTACTTTTTATAATTTGACTTTTATTTTGAGAGATGTTATAATTGAAATAGTTGCATTATGTAAACAGTTAATTGTAAGGAGGAACATTCATGAAAATCTTTAATTCAGTAATTAAAAGTGTAACTGTAGGTTTTAACTGTGACAACAACTTATGTGTAAATATTGACTTTTTTAGTCAATATGGTTGTGTACGGACAGATTTCAAATTGACGGAACTAGCAGACGTTTATCGAATAACTAAACTTATGAACTATGCAGGAGCAAATACATTTGATGAACTGAAAGACAGAACTGTACGAGTAATCTATAATAAAGGAATATTTAGTGCGTTCGGTCATCCTATTTGTGATAAATTTGTCTCAATTCTGACAAACGATTTTGAAGAGTTTAATGAATCACAGATAAAAGGAAAACTGAAATAAGTTACATTTACTCCTTATGCGGACACCTTAAAAAATAGAGGTGTCCGCATTCATTTTTTTGAAAAAAAGTAAAATAGGTTGCAATTTTATGTAAAATCATATATAATAATATATAGGTGAAAAATTTTTAACCACTTATTACTAATTAGTGTAAGAGGATTATTTCTCTACCTTTTAGTGTTACAAACAAAACCAATTAACATGAAAAAATTTAAGGAGGGACGAATATGAACAAAGGAAAACGGAAAGAAAAACTGAATATTATTAGAAATGTATGTACATTAGTAGGAATTATTGACATGTTGATTTATATTATTCTTACTTTAGTAAATGCTATGGCAAAACCAAAGAATATTATATTTTCAATATGTATATTTCTTGCAGTAATAACAATTATTGCATTCATAATTAGAATGGCAATTGAGATAATGGATGGTAAGGAATATGAAAATTCTTTCTTTGCTATCGCTAGTAACATTTTTGTCATTTGTATTTCAGCGATTCAAATAACATAAAGCCTTAGTTTAAGAAAAAGATTCCTCGAAAGAGGTTTCTTTTTTTTGCTAAATAATTAATATTTTCATTATTAGTATTGAAAAAAATATATAATATGATACAATATTCTACATATTTTATTATAAAAAAATTCTACAATAACAAATGTTAGGAGGATTTAAGATGATTAGAAATTATAATGGAAAAATAAATCGTGCAATGATGCGGGATTTAAGAAAAATATGTGAAATGTTTGCCGAAAATGAACAAAATCTTTTAGAAGTTTTCAAAAATAATGGTAAAGTGATGGTTTACGAAAATTATGATACTATTTGGGATTATTCTGAAAATATTTTAACAGTAGTAGAATTAACAAAAGAGTCAGAAATTGAAGAATATATTAAAAATAGTTTTATGAAAATGTTAAACGAATATTTAAAACACAAAATGCCAATAAGAGATTATTTTATGAAATCTTTAATTGAATTTGTGAAAGAAAATGGAAAATTTCCAGGAAAAGATGCAATGACACAGCTAGAAAAAAATGCCGAAAAGAAAAGAATTTCTAAGTTATCAAACAATATAAGAAATGTACAAAATAAATTAACAAAGCATGATATTATAAAAGAGGTTTTGGAATTAGCAGAAGAAATTATTGAAGCAAGGCTTGTAACAAATCCCAAAGATATATCTGTTAATGTTAAGAAATTTAGTGAAGAATTAACAATATTGGATGATAAAATTGATTTAGTTATTAAATCTGAAGGAAGTTGTGACTATACAGATGACTACAATTATAGTTGTTTATTTTATATAAAAGAAAAAATTAATATTATAAATAATATTGATAACATTCTTTTTTATTATCGTAGTGATGGTATAGCAGATGTGGCAGTTGAAGGAATAAGAAGTGATAATATATCAACAAATGTATTATTATGTATGCACAAGTTTATTGTAAAAAAAGCAAGAGAAGAAGAAATTGAATTCACAAGTGAAATTGATTATAGCAAATTTCAGCAAATCAACAGTTTTAATTATTAATCTAGTTCATAAAAAAAGCAGTATTTTACTGCTTTTTTTTAATGAAAAATAAAATTTTTATTAATAAAATTTAATATATTGTTTAAAATAAAAATGATTGACATATAAAAATTCGGGGTATAAAATATCGTTAAAAAATGAAGGTAAAAAAAATGGATTATTTAATTAAAATAGAAAATAGGAAAAGAAAACTTAATAAAAAACGCATCACTATATTAATAGTAGTTATTTTAATTATATTTTTTCTTATCTTGTATTTTGTCATAAGAAATAATTTCAAAAAAGAGATAGCAACTGAAAAAAATAATGAAACACAAATAAGCAATATATTAGAAGAAAATATTATAGAAGAACAAAACGAAGTGATAAAAAAATATAATTTTGAAATGTTGAATGTGGAAGAATTTGAAAGATTTGATAATATCTATAAAACTAGTGATCCAAAAAGAATATTCTTAACATTTGATGATGGTCCGACAATGCAAGTTACTCCATATATATTAGATTTACTAAAAAATGAAGATATAAAAGCAACATTTTTTGTTTTGGGAAATAGAGTAGATGCAAACCCAGAATTAGTAAAAAGGGAATATGAGGAAGGTCATTTTATTGCAAATCATGGATACTCACATAAATATAGTGCAATTTATGCAAGTACAGATGCAGTCATAGATGAATATTCTAAAACAAATCAGTCTATTAGAGATGCTATAGGAAATCAAGAATATAACTCATTAGCATTTAGATTTCCAGGAGGCTCAGTCGGTGGATATTATGATTCATTAAAAAAGGCAACGAAACAAATATTAAGAGAAAAGGGGATAGTAAGTATAGATTGGAATGCACTTATTGGAGATTCAGAAGGATTGAAAACTAAGGAAAAATTATTAAGTAGATTTTATGAAACAATGAAAAATCAGTCTAGTGTTGTATTGCTAATGCATGATGCAGCAGACAAAATATTAACGTATGAAACTTTACCAGAAATAATATCATATTGTAGAGAAAATGGATATGAATTCAAAAGCTTATATGATGTAATTTTAAGAGAAAGTTAATATAAAACCATTAGATAGAAATTTATATTTTTATAAAAGTTGAAATTTTACTTGAAATATGGTAATATAGAAGTATTACTATTGTTTAGAAACTGATAAGTTGATAGCTTGGAGGTTTCTTAACCTCCAAAGGAATTTAAGGAGGTTAAATTTATGGTAGCTGAAAAAAAGCAATTTGGAAAGTACGATGGAGGTATGTTAAAAGATCCTTCTTGTGTCGCTACTTGTACTGAACAACAACTTTATTTTTATATCAATACTTTTGGTGGGATGATTTGGAGGTTAAAACACGATATGGCTGATGGCAGAATTGATGAAGTAGACTTGACGCCTTATCAATATGCAATAGAATATTGTGTTATGCGTACTCCTCGTTTTGGTGTAAAAATAGAAGAACCTGCAGAAGGTGGACATGTCAAAACAACTGATTCGTATTGGGCTTGGTTTCGTTGGTGGGATGAATATTTTCAAAAAACACTTACTGACAAGGAATATCAAGAGTATATACGTAAATCAAATAATGGAGAAGATATTTCTCAATTTCGACCAAAAGGTGATTGGCGTGATAAGATGTAATTGCTTTTCTAAGCAAAAAAACTTCCAGTTTTATATTGGAAGTTTTTTTAATGGAGAGTTGCTAGAACTCTCCAAAATCATTTAGGCTCCCGTCTTACTACAAAAGTAGTAGAGGGTTAAGTTAAATATATTATACATTATTTTTTTTAAATTCAAGATTGTCTTATTTTCTACATTGTATATGGGTTAAAACAAAAATTAAATCCAATAAATTCATGAAGTTTCATATTTAAAAAGTTATTAATATCATTATTTGCAATAGTAGAAACATCCTTTATTCTACAAGTTTTATCATCAAAACTAACTAAAGGATTAACATATCTTTTTTTACCTTTTACACTAGTACAATAAATCTCATTGTTAGGCAAATCACTTTTATAAACAGAATCTCTTG
>CANQYG010000051.1 GCA_947628015.1 uncultured Clostridia bacterium | reverse complement strand
CAAATTTTCTGCAAAAAGGCATGTGTTTCATACCATGTTGTGCCTTGAGCAGAGCGAAAGGAATGGATTATACAAATAGAAGCGGAACTTATATTATTAAAAGAGGCAACTCAAAAAAGCTATTTGTATTATCATTTATTATCTGGATATGATTTACCTATAAAAAGTAATGATGAAATTTTTGATTTCTTTGAAAAGAATAATGGTAAGCAGTTTATTCATTTCAAAAATGAAAACGATTATGACGATATAGAAAATAGGATAAAATATTATTATTTATGTACAGACTTTAGAAAATCAAAAGAAATAAAGAAAATATTAAAATATGCTATATTTAAATCTTTATTAGTTACAGAAAAATTTTTTAATATAAACAGAATAAAGCAATTAAACTTAACAATAAAAAGTGGTGCAAACTGGTTTAGTATAACAAATGATTTAGCAAACTATGTTGTAAAAAATGAAGAAAACATAAAAAAAACATATAAAAGAACATTTTGTGCAGATGAAATTTTTTTGCAAACTATTGTATATAATAACAAAAAATTTAGAAATGAATTATATTATGAGGGATATGATGATAATTACAAAGCATGTATGAGATATATTTTATGGAAAAATAAAAAGCCATACACTTGGGAAAAACAAGATTATAATGAACTAATAAATTCAGATTATTTATTTGCAAGAAAATTTAATGAAAATATAGATAATAATATAATAAATAAAATATATGAAAAATTAAAAAGTATTTACTGATATGAAAAAATAATATATAATTTGAAAATAGATAAGGAGGATATGTAAATTGACTGATACTAATGTAAGCGAAAAAGAATGTAAAAAAACAGACATAAAAAATCAAATAAAAGTTATACATAATGAAAAAAAGAAAACACTTATTAGTGAATATACATATTTACTTATCAAAAGGTTATTAGATATTTTTGTTGGAATTTGCGGAGTTATAATTTTAATACCATTAACAATTTTTGTTTCAATATTTAAAAAAATAAAAAATGAAGATGATGGACCAATTTTTTATACACATTTAAGAATTGGAAAAAATGGAAAACAATTTAAATTATATAAATATAGAACAATGTGTATGAATGCAGATGAAAAACTAAAAAAATATTTAAAAGAAAATGAAGAAGCAAAAAAAGAATATAAAAAATATAAAAAATTAAAAAAAGATCCACGAATTACAAAAGTTGGAGAAATACTAAGAAAAACAAGTATAGATGAATTTCCACAATTTATAAATATATTTTTAGGAAATATGACATTAGTAGGGCCTAGACCATATTTGACAAGAGAAAAAGAAGATATGGGAAAATATTATGATACTATAATAAAGTGTAAACCAGGGATAACTGGATATTGGCAAGTAAATGGCAGAAGCAGTACAACATTTGAAAAAAGATTAGAGCTTGATAACTATTATATAGAAAATAGAAGTTTATGGTTAGATATAAAAATAATAGCAAAAACATTTATGCAAATAATTATAAAAAAAGGAGCTATATAAAACAGAAAAGTTTCGAAATAGATAAGTTTATAGACTTTGACACAATTTTAAAAGAAGATATTGAAACAAACTCTTGACTATGATAAAATTAGTTTGCAAAAAACATAAGAAAAAAGTATAAAGGAGGAAATTATGCCAAACATAAAATTAGATTTTAAGTATGTAGGCATTAAAGATAAAGATATACTAGAACACTTTGACGTAGTAGAAGATATAAATAAAGAATTAGAAGAAAAAAGCAGTAATGAAGAAGAATTTCTCGGCTGGCTACATTTGCCAACTAACTATGACAAAAAAGAATTTAGCAGAATAAAAAAAGCTGCAAATAAAATAAAAAAAGACTCTGACATTTTATTAGTAATAGGAATAGGAGGGTCATATTTAGGAGCAAGAGCAGTAATTGAAAGTTTGCATAGTTCAATATATGAAAAAAAAGAAAATGAAGCTAGAGTAATCTTTGTAGGAAATAATTTAAGTCCTGATTATATTAATGATGTGATAAATTACTTAGAAGGAAAAGATTTTAGTATAAATGTCATATCAAAATCAGGAACAACAACAGAACCAGCAATAGCTTTTAGAATATTTAGAGAAATAATAGAAAATAAATATGGAATAAAAGAAGCAAGACAAAGAATTTATGTTACAACAGATAAGAAAAAAGGAGCACTTAAAACTTTAGCGGATGCTGAAGGATATGAAACATTTATAATTCCAGATGATGTAGGTGGAAGATTTTCAGTTTTAACAGCAGTAGGACTTTTGCCAATTGCAGCAAGTGGATTAGATATTGATAAATTAATGAAAGGGGCAGCTGTTTCAGAAGATAAATATTCAGATAAATCATTAAAATATAATGAATGTTATAAATATGCAGTAATAAGAAATATGCTATATGAAAAGAATAAATCAATAGAAATGTTGGTATCTTATGAGCCTAAAATGCATTATTTTATAGAATGGTGGAAACAACTTTTTGGAGAAAGTGAAGGAAAAGATGGAAAAGGATTATTTCCAGTTGGAGCAGAATTTACGACAGACTTACATTCATTAGGCCAATATATACAAGATGGAAAAAGATTAATGTTTGAAACAGTTGTAAATATTGAAGAAAGTAAAACAGATTTAAATATTAATTTAGATGAAGATAATTTAGACAATTTAAATTATTTGCAAGGAAAAAAATTATCTTATATAAATAAAAAAGCAATGGAAGGAACAATTACAGCACATACAGAAGGTGGAGTTCCAAATATAGTAATAAACTTAAAAAAATTAGATGAAGAATCAGTAGGAGAGCTAATTTACTTTTTTGAAAAGGCCTGTGCAATGTCAGCAGAGCTTTTAGAGGTAAATCCATTTAACCAACCAGGAGTAGAAAAATATAAAACAAATATGTTCAAATTATTAAATAAACCAGGATATGAAAATTAGAAAGGAAATCTTTATGAAGGTTGCAGTAGCAGGAACAGGATACGTAGGATTAGTAGCAGGAGTATGCTTTGCAGAAAAAGGTCATAATGTAGTTTGTGTAGATATAGACAAAAATAAAATTGCAAAAATGAAAAAAGGGTTATCGCCAATTTATGAAAAAGACCTAGAAGAGTTAATGCAAAAAAACTATAAAGAAGGAAGAATAGATTATACAACTAATTATAAAAATGCTTATAAAGATGCAGACTTTATTTTCATAGGAGTAGGAACACCAGAAAGAAAAGATGGCTCAGCTAATTTAGATTATGTATATGAAGTAGCTAAGCAAATTTCACAAACAGTTCAAAAAGATTGTATAGTAGTAATAAAGTCAACAGTTCCAATAGGAACAAATGATGATGTTGAAAAATATATTAGAAAAAATTTAGTAAATAAAGTAAAAATTGATGTAGTAAGTAATCCAGAGTTCTTAGCACAAGGAACAGCTGTAAGAGATACATTGCAAGCTTCTAGAATAGTAATAGGTACAGAAAATAAATATGCAGAAAAAAAGATGCTAAAGCTTTATGAAAACTTTGATTCACCAAAAGTTTTAACAAATAGAAGAAGTGCAGAGATGATAAAATATGCATCTAATGATTTTCTTGCATTAAAAGTTAGCTATATGAATGATATAGCCAATTTATGTGAAGTAGTTGGAGCTAATATAGAAGATGTCTCAAAAGGTATGAGTTATGATGAAAGAATAGGAGATAAATTCTTAAAAGCAGGATGTGGATATGGAGGAAGTTGTTTCCCAAAGGATACAAAAGCACTTCATTTTTTAGCAGAACAAGATGGTTATGAATTAAAAACAGTAAAGGCGGCTATAGAAGTAAATAAAATACAAAAATTAATATTATTAAATAAAGCAAGAAAACAATTCAAAACTTTTAAAGATATGAATGTAGCAGTTTTGGGATTAACATTTAAACCGGGAACAGATGATTTAAGAGAAGCACCATCATTAGAAAATATTCCTATTTTGTTAGATGAAGGAGCTAAAATTAAAGCTTATGATCCAATAGGAGTAGAAAATTATAAAAAGATATATCCAACAGAAATTAATTATGTAAGTTCTCCACAGGAAGCTTTAAAAAATGCAGATATATGTTTTATATTTACAGAATGGGATGAAATTAAAAAAGTAAAACCAGAAGAATATAAAAAATTAATGAAAAAACCAATTGTATATGATGGTAGAAATATATATAGCTTAAAAGAAATGAAAGAAATAGAATATCATTCAATTGGTAGAAAATAAATGTAATAAGAAATATAATTATGAAATAATTATATATAAAATAATGAAAGGAGAAAGAGATGAAATACGTTTGCACAATTTGTGGTCATATATATGATGACTCAGTAGAAAATGTAAAATTTGAAGATTTACCAGACACTTGGGTATGCCCAGTATGTGGAGTTGGAAAAGATATGTTTGAACCAGTAAAAGATTAAGTAGTTTCTAAAATTTTAGTAACAGAAAATAAATTTAAAACTTTGAGGTTCCAGTTTG
Source organism: uncultured Clostridia bacterium (assembly GCA_947628015.1). Classification (GTDB taxonomy): domain Bacteria; phylum Bacillota; class Clostridia; order TANB77; family CAG-508; genus CAG-793. The sequence goes on along the minus strand of CANQYG010000051.1, from coordinate 7,034 downwards.
GAACCTTAAAATAAAATTTTTATAAATGCTTGATTTTTAGGAAAAAATATGATAAACTAAATATTATTACTGAAAAAAGTAAAATAACAATAATGAATGTATTAGAGTAGGAGAGTAAACATGACAGCATTAAAATATATATTATTGGCAATATACATAGTAATATGCATAGCATTAATTTTAATTACCACAATGCAATCAAAAGATAGTAGTAATTCAGCAGAAGATACTTATGAGAACCCAAGTTCTAATAAGTATTATCAAAAAAATAAAGGAAGAACAAAAACTGGTAAAACACAAAGAAATACAATAGTATTAGGAGTGTTATTTGCAATTTTAAGTGTTGCTACATCAGTTGTATTTGTTTTATAGTAAATCTGAGTTAAAATACTATATAGGTTATGATAGAAACGTGCATATTAAAAGCACGTTTTTTTTCTTGTAACTCAAATAAAACATTGATGCGAAATTAAAAATTTAGATTTATTGTAACTGTAATAAAACGTTGATACGAAATTAAAGATTAAAACACATTAAGTGAGGTTAAAATGGAAACTTTACAAGGAACATATATGTCAAACCAAAGAGGTTTTGGATTTGTAAAAATAGAAGGGCAAAGTTCAGATATTTTCATAGCAAAAGAAAATAGTAATACAGCAATGGATGGAGATGTAGTAAATATAATATTGCTTGACCAAACTCATGGTACACATATAGAAGGAAAAGTAGTAAAAATAATAAAAAGAAAAATAAGCCAAGTTGTAGGAACTTTTAAAAAGAGTAGAAATTTTGGCTTTATTATTCCTGACAAAAATGAAAAAATAGAAGATATATTTATATCAAAATCAAAATGGGGAAAAGCAAAGAATAATCAAAAAGTAGTAGTAGAGATTACTAAATATCCAGAAAAGGGAAAAAAAGCAGAAGGAAAAATTATAGAGATATTAGGCTATAGTGATGAAACAGGAGTAGATATGCTCTCTATAATAAAAAGCTTTAATTTACCTTATGAGTTTCCAAACGAAGTTTTAAAAGAAGCAAAAAAAGTTTCAAAAGAAATTATTACTCCAGGAGGAAGGCTAGATTTAAGAAATGTAGAAATGTTTACAATAGATGGAGAAGATGCAAAAGACTTAGATGATGCAGTAAATGTTGTGAAAAATGAAGATGAAACATATACTTTAGGAGTTCATATTGCAGATGTAAGCCACTATGTAAAAGAAGGAAGTCTTTTAGATAAAGAAGCAATTTTAAGAGGGACAAGCGTGTATATGCTAGATAGAGTAGTGCCAATGCTTCCAGTAGAACTATCAAATGGAGCATGTAGCTTAAATCAAAAAGAAGATAGATATGCTATGTCATGCATAATGCAAATAGATAAAAATGGAAAAGTAATAAGCTCAGATATAAAAAAATCAATTATAAAAGTTACTAAGAGGATGAATTATCATGATGTTTTTGACATTATAGAAAGAAAAAATGAAAAAGTTTTAAAAGAAAATGAACAATATATTTCGCACTTTGATAATATGAAAGAACTAGCATTAATATTAAAACAAAGAAGAGAAAAAGAAGGATATTTGTCATTAGATATACCAGAAAGCAAAATAACACTTGATGAATATGGTTATCCAATAGATGTAAAGCCTTATGATATAAATTTTGCAAATGAAATAATAGAACAATTTATGCTTACAGCAAATGAGACTGTAGCAGAAAGATTTTATTGGTTAAAAGCACCATTTATTTATAGGGTACACGAAAAGCCAGATGAAGAAAAAATAACAGAATTAAATAAGTATCTTTATAACTTTGGATATAGGATAAAAGGTAAAAAAGATGATGTAAAACCTAAAGCATTTCAAACAGTTTTAGAAGATGTAAAAGGAAAAGAAGAAGAAAGTGTTATATCGAATTTATTACTAAGAGCATTAAAAGTTGCAAGATATGAAGCGGAAAATAAAGGACACTTTGGAATAGCAAGTAAATATTATTGTCACTTTACATCACCAATAAGAAGATACCCTGACCTTTTCATTCATAGAATTATTAGTAAATATTTAGAACTAAATTATAATGTAGAAGAGAGCCTTCAAGCAAAATATAATAAACAAGCAATAAAATATGCTGATATATCTTCAGAATGTGAATTAAATGCAACTAAAGCAGAAAGAGAAAGTGAAGATATGAAAAAGGCAGAATATATGGAAGGTAAAATAGGAGAAGTATATGAAGGAATAATATCTAGTGTAACTAAATTTGGAATATTTGTAAAACTAGAAAACACGATAGAAGGACTAATACGATTTGAAAATTTAGAAGACGACTACTATATATATGATGAAAATACAAAATCAATTGTAGGAAAACACTTGAAAAAAGTGTATAAATTAGGAGATAAGACTGAAGTAGAAGTAATAGATGCTAATAAGGAATTAAGAAGAATTGACTTTAAAATTTATAATCAAAGTGAATCTAAATAAATAAAAAATTTAATTAATGTAAAACCTTAATAAAAAATACTATGTTAAAAATATAGCATAATTTATAGACAAAATCAAGAAAATAAAAAATAAAAGTATTCAATAATTTTATAAAAAAATAAAAAAGAAAAATCTTATAAAAAGCTTAAAATAAGCTAATTATAAGATTTTTTGGTTTTTTATTAAGGTTTTACCTTAATAAAAATAACATAATGTAAAAATGGAGGTTTTAAACGAATGAAAGTTAAGGAAATACAAGAACAAGAAAAGGCCAAATTACAATTAAAAAATAAGAAAAAACAAAAATTAAAAGAAAAAGGTATTACATTAATAGCGCTAGTATTAACAATAATAATATTGTTAATACTAGCAGGAGTAACATTAAATATGGCAATGTCAGGAGATGGCTTGTTTAGCAAAGCAAGAAATGCAGCAGATAAGTATAAAAAGGCCCAAGAAGATGAGGCAGAATTAATAAGCGAAATAGGAAGAGAGATGAATAGTGAGTATGTAGGAGCTTTCGTTACAGGATATGAACCAACAGAAGGAACATGTACAATAACAAAAGAACAATCAGGAGTTGGAACAGATGTTACGAAAGATTCAAATGAAGTTACAATAGAAAAAGACATGAATGGAAATCAAACATTTACAACAACAGCAGAAGGAAAATTACAATGGAGAATCTGGGATTATGATGGAACAACATTAAGAATAATATTAGATAAATCAACGACACAAAAATTGGCATTAAAAGGAGTAGCAGGATATAATAATGGAGTATATATAGTAAATGAAATTTGCAGAAAATGCTTTGGACAATATGAAGATGGAGAAATGAAACAAGGAATAAGTGTAGCAAATTTAAGAAGAAGTGATATAGAAAGAGTAAGTACATATGATTATACGAAATACAAGCATGGGTTACATGATTGGAGAGAAGTTATTGAAAATAGTGGCAATGATGAAGAAGTAATATATTATGGAGAGACTAAAAGCTTTAAAGAGGATTTCGAAGCTCCAAAAATGTGGAGTGTATATGATTCAACATGGGATTATAGATATGATAAAAATACGAAAGATAGAATAGGAGATGCACGTATAAATGAAATTTGGGAAAAAGAGTTTAATTATCAAAAAGAAATAGAAAAAGGCAATACGACAAAAGAAACAGAGTTTACACAATCGTTTTACGCACATAATTACTTAAATAATGAAGAGGAATTTAAAGATTTGAAATATTATAATTTATTATTTAGGACGGCGGATAACTCTGCTCCTTCAGGTCGGAAGTATTTGGCTTGCAGGACGTTTTACATTTCTTTATGAGAACAAATGTAATTTTGGGTTAAATGTTCTACTTTTGGGAAAGGGTGGTTCTATAGACTTAGTTGGTCATGAGACTTTTTCTTCTACTCGGGGATGATAGTACTCCAGCGTATTATCTTCGCCCAATTGTTTCAATTAATATGAAAACTAGTGGATACAAACTTGTAAATGATACAGAGAATGGTAATTATAGGTTAATAAAATAAACTTCATACAGTAAAAAGAACGACTTGAAATCGTAAAATTGAGCTGTATTAAAAATGATAATGTCAAATTTTGTAGAATAATGTCGAACGATTTTTCTTGACATAACAAAATTTGGCATTTATAATATTTACAGAATTAGTAATTCTAAAATTTTATCTAAATAAATTAAATTCTTAATTTTTTATCCAAAAATTTTTAAATTTTAAAAATCTAAATATTTAAAAAGATTAAGTAAAATCCCTAAAAACAAAAATTAAATAATAAATGAAAAATTGTAGGGAGTTTTTTGTTTATTAGTAAAGGAGTAAAATGAAAAAACAAAAATTATTTAAAACAATGCTAGCTGCAAATGCTATCATGTTATTATTTAGCATGTTTGGAGCAAAAAATAGTAATGCACAAGTTAGTTGCAATGCAGTATCAGAATCAGATGTAAGGTATGTAAATGCTTCATTAGTAGATATTAATGGAGATGTTTACAATGAACAAATGAGAGGACTTACTTGGGATGAATATAATCAAAAGCCAGTAATTGAAAGAGGAAAATTAGATGAAAATTATTTATTATTCGGTTCTTGTTATGGAATCATTTTAGGAGGAGTCCAAAATGGTTATGTATCACCAGATGTTAGAAATGAGAGTTCTGGTGTAGTACAAGGTTTAGTAAAAAACAAATTGGTCAATGGAAATATTGCTTTAGCTGATAAATTTAAAAATAGTAACAATTTATTTCCAACGAGTGGTGCAACTGGAAAAAATAATATTTATAATGAAATATTGACAAATTGGAAGTTCCCATTTTTAAAACAAGAAAATGGATATTACAGTTTTGATAGTGATAGATATCATGTTACAAAAGATTATGGAGCAAAAACTTTTAAACTTCACGAAGGTGAAAGAGGAGGATTTTTCCCTTTTAACAATTGCAGTGATGATACTATTTCTGATGCAGAAAGGAGAAATTTATATTTTACAGCAAAATTTGAAATTCCTTTTTATATGACAACAGATGGAAAAGTAAAGAATTCTTCTACTGGAAAGTATGAAGATATGGTATTTAATTTTTCAGGAGATGATGATGTATGGGTATTTGTAGATGATACATTAATACTTGATTTAGGTGGAGTACACAGGAAGCAAAAAGGAAATATAAACTTTGCTAAAAATCAAGCTTACTATGAAACAATATATAATCAATCTACAAACAAAGAAACAAAATCAGTAACTAAAACAGCATTATCTACTGGTATGTTAGCACCAGGAGAGCATACTTTAAGAATATTTTATATGGAAAGAGCAGGTGGAGAGTCTAATTTACTTGCATCATTTAATCTTCAAAGCTCTGGTGTAAAAACTAGATATATGGAAAAATACACTAACAAAGAGCTTGATTCAGTTATAAAAACTGGACCTGTTGGAGAACAAATAGTGCTAGAAGAAAAAAGTTTTACTGATAAAGTCTTAGTTGAAAGACCAAATGTTTCAGAAGTTACTTTACAAGAGAAGTTACAAACTTTTGATTTTTGGTACAAAAGTAAATACAATCTAATTGTAGATTACATAGATATTTTAAGCAATGAAAAAATTGCACAGTCTAGCCAAAGTAAAGTTTTAGAGGATGAACAATATTCTACGAATAAAGCAGATATAACAGGCTATACATTTGTTAATGCATCTGATAATACAAGTGGAGTAATGCCTCATGAAGATGTTCATGTAAAATATTACTATAAATATACAGACGCAAAAGCTACAATAAATTATATTGATCAAACAACAGGACAAGTTTTAGATACTGTTAAAAAAGTTGGTGCAGAAGGAGAAGTTATTCCATTAGAAGATAGAAGTTTTGATGATTATGTATTAGTAGAAAAACCAACTGAACAGTACAAATACACTAAAAAAGAGCAAATAATCAATTATTATTACAAACATAAAGGAAAAATTACAGTTAATTATTTAGATAAAAGTTCTAAAGATAAATTAGGAACAGAAGTACTTGAAGGTATTGAAGGTGATTTAGTTAACTCTCAAGCAAAAGAATTTGATGGATATATGTTTTATGCAGGACCTGATTCTAGAGAACATACAATAACAAGAGATAAACAAGAAGTTAATTATTATTATATTAAACAAAGTAGAATTACTGTTCATTACGTTGATAAAGAAAGTGAGCAAGAATTAGATAGTGTATCAGATATGGTAATAGAAGGTTCAGTATTTAAAACAGAAGAAAAAGAATTTGATGACTATAAATTAGTAGAAAAGCCTGAATCAGAAGATGTACTTATTGGAAGAAGTGATATAGAAATGTATTACTATTATCAAAAGTTAAAATTTAACTTAAAAGTTGATATGAATTTAAAACAAGGTACTATTAATGACAGGTATTATGAATTAAAAAATAAAGTAGGTAAAATTGAAGCTGAAATTAAAGATGCTAATTCTTCATCAACAAATAAAATATACTACATAATTAGAGTTACTAATAATGAAGAAAAGATAGGTTCAGGTGTTCTTGTTGACTATATTCCTGATGGCTATATGGCTCTTCAAGAAGATAATCCTTTATGGTCAATAAGTGCTGATAGAATTTATATGGATGTAGATAATATAAATCCAAATGAAACAAGAGAGTTTGAACTTGTATTAACTAAAAAAGAAGGTGTTAATATATGTAACACAATTACTAATTTAGTAAAAATTCAAGCTAAAGACAACTTGGAAGAAACAACTTTATCGGACAATGAAGATAAAAATGATTTAGTAATAATGCCAAGAACTGGTGGCAAGCAAATTGCAATAGGTATAACAAGTATATTTACTGGATTAGTTGCTACATTTATTATAGTAAAAAGAAAATTAAAGAAAAAATAGTTCAAAAATAAAGATTTGAGTTGAAAAATTGCTCAAATCTTTTTTACTTAGTGCATATACAAGTTACAAGATAATACTTTTAAATAAAAATATTATGAAAAGGCAGTATTTGCAGTAAGAATGTAATAAAAATGTAAA
>CANQYG010000050.1 GCA_947628015.1 uncultured Clostridia bacterium | reverse complement strand
AATAAAAAATGAAAAAAGTAACAGGAAAAATTCTGCTTGAAGTAATTTTTGTACTCCCACTGGCACTCTATCAAGCATTGAATTTTTCCTCCCTAGTCGAAAAATTCAGTTTATGGGACTAAGTCCCAAGCCCTTAAAAAATTTGTAATTTTAATGAAAAAATATAAAAATTATTATACATTTAAATTCGTCAGACAGTGTCTGACGAATTTAAGTTAGTTCTAGTCTTTTATGCAAATGCATTTAATCTAATTTGTTGATTTATAAATACTAATTGATTTTCGGTTTTACTAGTATCATAATTAGTTATTAAAGCTTCTACCATTGCATTTCTATTTTTTTCTTTTGCACCCAAATGATAAAAATGTTCGATATTAATCTTATGACAATTATGCCATATTTTGTCGATATATTCGTTTTGTCTATATTGATTATAATCCCATGTTGATAACATAAATTTTGCATCAGTTTTAAGTAATAGTTTATTTAATTTAAGCTCATTTTCTTCGTTCCAACTATCATAATAATCAACATTTCTACCTATATATGGTGGATCACAATAAATAAACTCTTTACCATTACAATTTTCTATTGTTTCTTCAAAAGATTGACATATAAAACTCCAATCACATTCTTTTAATTTGTTTTCTATATATTTTACTTGATTTGTAATTTTAGTTATATAAGCTTTTGAAAATCTTTTAGGCTTATGTCCGTATGGAACATTAAATTCACCACTTCTATTAAATCTTATCATTCCATTAAAGCATGAACGATTCAAAAACAAAAAATCTAATACATTATGTTCTCTATTAAATCGTTCTCTTACTTCATAATAATATTCATCATCTTTTTCTTCTAATTTTTTTCCTTCATTTTCTAAAAAAGCTCTCACTTTATATGAATTAATATTTCCATTTTTTATTTTGTTATAAAACTCTATTGTATATGGATTAGTATCAGAAAATATAGCTTTATTAGGAGCAATATTAAATCCTACCACGCCAGAGCCCATAAATGGTTCAACCCATGTTGTGCCTATATCTAATATTACATTTTCTTTTATTACTGATACTAGTTTAGTTTTTATGCCTTGTATTTTTATAGGAGGAATGAAAATTTTATCTTTCTCCATATTATTAATCCTTTCTTTTTTTATTTATTATTTTATTGTTTAGACTTTCAGGTAACCCTCTATACTTTAAATATTCCTCAAATGAAGACAATTTTTTGTAATTACCTTTTTTGTCTTTTACTTGAATTTTACCATAATTTGCCCAATAATCATCAAAATATTTTTCTCCTGCTTTAACAAATACTCCATTACCTTTTAATATATCTTCTATTCTTTGAATACTACCTATATTAGCTGTATTTCCGCTTCCACCTTTATCACTTGCAATTTTCCATTTTTCTTCTGCAAAAAATATAAAATCTTTTATAATTGTTGGCATGCTTTCCAAATTATTTAAATTATATATTTTCATTTCTTCAGATTTTGATATATCTCCTCTAGAATATATTATTCCCAAGCAAAAATGACCTAAATATTCATCATAGGGATATTGAATATTTTTAGTACTTGTTCTATCAACAAAATATTCACCATGGGAACCTAAAGTAAATCCATTACAAAATTCGGGCTTTTCTTCATTTCTATATGTTGTTTTCAAATCTACTGCAAATTTAATTTTTGGATTTTTCTTAGAAATAAAAGTTAAATCTGGATACCAATTTTGATAAGTAGCTAATTCTATTTCAAATCCATTTTTATTTGCAAAGCTCAAAAATATTGGAAAAATGTGTAATTCTAGTATCTTTGATACTATTTTCGTATCAGCTGAAATGGTATATATATTTTTGAATATATCAATGAATCCACGAATTGTCCATTCATCATTTACAGCAATAAAAGTACTTAAATCTAAAGCAAATTCTTTTAATGTTTTTAAAAATTTTCCTTTTTCTAATTCTTTATCCATATTTTTCTCCTTTACATGAATCGTTAATTAATAATTAATATGTTCCCGCTTTATTTATAGCATCTTCTATTAAATTCTCTATATTATTAGATATATCATTATAAACATCTTTGCTGCTTATATATGGTGATTCAAAAGTCTTAACATGCTTACTCAATTTTTCTCCTTTATAATCTGTAACATAATCGAAAGGATTTTTTCCTTTTGTTGTTTGTTTTCCATTTCTATCTTCTAATCTATCAATATAAATTCCAAGTAAACCTTTATTTTGCTTGTATGCTTCTTGTATTTCATATTTAACCCAATCTCTTGTATAAGTAGTACTTCCAATTAATACTATTACACAAGATCTTTTTTCCATTTGATTTTTTATCCATTGCTCTATGCTAGATTTTGATTTATATTTAACTTCCTCCCAATCATTATCTGAAAAAGTAGATTCATTAGATACCTTTCCCATATTTCTAACTTGACTTGCTCTCCAATTATCCTTATTATATTCAAAACTAAAAAATACCTGTCTCACTTTAAATACCTCCAATCTAAAATTTTACAAAATAAATAATTAACGTTGTTGAAATACAAACTAAGTAAAAAGGTAATATTGATTTACTAAACATAATTTTAGCAAAATTAATTTTTTTAACTTCTCCAATTTTAATATTTATATCATTAAAATTCATACTATAATTAATTTCTTTCTCATCTTTGTACCTAACATCATCATACAACATTCTAAATTTTCTTTCTAAGCTTAAATAATATGTATCTAAAATCCAAAATACTATTAGTGGAATAAGTGTAATTATTACTGCTTTGTTTGAGTTTTGCCCTGCAAACGCATATATTGCTATCATAATTCCAACTGACCACCCTTTTAATGCAAATGAATTATTTCCCATTCTAGATATTATACCTTGTATCATGGTTAGATGACTTCTTTTATTCTCATCGTTCATAATTATTTCAACTCCAATAACAAAATTATTTACAAAATAATATCACAAAAATCAGAAAAATGCTATATATTGAAATAAATATTTGATTTTTTGTTGAAAAAAATACAAAAAATATATATAATATTCTTATCAGTTGATTAATCAAATTATTTTTTGAGCAAATGTGGGAGGAAAATTTTTCGCAAATAACCTCCTTAATCGCTCCAATGAAGTATCATTTGACAGCTCTGAATACTTATGTTAATATTTGATTGTAAAATATTTATAATCTACTGATATTTCTTTTTGAAATATCAACAACAAGAAAGGATGAGCATCATGAAAAGAAAAGTAGTAGTAGTTCTTATCATAATTATGAGTACTATGACATTACTTACAGGCTGTACAGAGTTAGAAAGATTATTAATGAAACTGAACAAACTCTGTATGAGTTTGAAGGATTCAGTTCCATTAATGTTGACTATGTAAAAAGAATACAGGACCATTTAGTAACCTATAGTTATAAAGAAACTTTCGTTTTTTTACGAAGGTTTTATTTATATAAAAATTATTGACAAAAAGTTACTTTTTAATTTAAAATATGATTATACTATATTTAGGATATTATATGAAAATAAAGAATTTTGCTGATTTAATGAAATATGTAACAAAGTATGAAATGAGCTAATAGGTAATAATATAAAAAATATAATTAATCTTAGTGATATTCGTGTGTTAATAGCTCAAGGATTATTAAAAAAACTAAAACAAATAGATAATGAAAATTTTAGTAAAATGCATTCTTTAATAGTTAGAAAAATGATAGGGATGAAGTCAGAATATTTAGACAAACAAGTAGAAAGATAAATTTTTAAGGAGGAATAAATCAATGAATATATTTATAGGAATTTTTATTTTAGTTGGAATAATATTTTTTACAATAGGAATTACAATGCTTAATAATAGAAAGAAAAAAGAAAAAAATTGTACTATGAAAACAAATGGAAAAGTAGTAGATATAGTTAAACAAATAAGTAGTGATTCTGATGGATATTCTTACTATTTTCATCCAGTATTTGAATACAACATAGGAGAACTTAAATATGTAAAAAAGTCAACAGTTGGAACTTCAAAACCAAAATATGCAATAGGTCAAAATGTAGAAATTTTGTATAACCCGGAAGATTATAATGAATATTATATAGCAGGGGATAATATGCAAAGAAGATTAGCAACTATTTTTACTATTACAGGAACTATTATAATAATTATGATGATAATTATAGTTTTACTATTTTTTTATAAAAATAAAATATAAACTGAATAATAATTAGAACTGGGACAACTACTGTAATTGAAATATCTAAATTTGTTTACCCACATAATATTTTCAAGTCTATTACCGTACTCAACAAATTTTATTTCATGCATACATTTTTCAAGTAGTTCCTTATTTTTTCCTTGAAATTTACAAAAATATTCGTAAATAACAGTATTTTCGGGATAACTTATTTCAAATTCAAAATCATCACTATCCATAGGGAAAATGACATTTTCAAAGATGAAATCAATTTCGTTATGTAAGACCTTTCGCAATCTTATCCGATTTTCTGTATTAGTTTGAACTACACAAGCATTTTCAAAGAATTCATCAGCCTTTTCTTGATATGTTTCTAAATCCTGAGTTTTAGGGTATGTTCCACCATTAAAGGTAATTAGTAGAAAATCATAAAATAACTCACATTCTCTTGTATTTAGGTCTGGACAATATATTTTGTCTGTATAATTTCCTTGCAAAGTATCTGTGAGTATTTTGCTAAAATTAAGAGTATATGCATTATTTTCTTTTTTTAGATATTCTTGTTTTGTATACTCTTTTATTTTCTCTTCATCTAAAGCAACAATCAGTGGAGTATATCCTATTTTTTCATAGTCAGTATCACTTTTAGTTACCTTATTTGTAATAACTAAATCTGCCTCTTTTTCATCTTGAGTAAAAACTACTCTTGAATTTCCTTTGAAACTATCATTCCTTTCGATAACTTTTTTTACTCGTGATTGAAACTGCTCTGGACAACATACATTGATAGGCGTTCTTTCATCATAAGGAGTTGAACTTGTCAGATAATCGTATAAAAATAATATTATAAAACAAATGCCAAGAGAAACTCCCCAAAAAATCCATCTACTTTTCCGCATTTTCTTCACCTTTTTTCCTTTCAGACTCTATTATTTTTACTAATGATGTAATTCCAACTTTCAAATTTAACTTGTCCATTGTATTAATATTTCCTTTTATATAGTCTATATATTTCTCGTACTCTGTAAGCATATTTTGATAATCAGCTTTACTTTCTTTATCTAAACTATTATTTTGGAAAATATTAAAGAACAAATAAGTCATTTTTTGAAATTCTGGAAAATACACTTGAAAAGTATGTCTAACTTGATAATACTGTTCAGTATCTTTTTTTAAGTCATTTATCAAATCTTCCATTTTAGTGCAAATACGAAAAACTTGCTCAAGCATTTTTTTGGAAATATTGTATTCTTTACTTTGTATTTTTTCTTTAAAAAGTTTTATACTTTCTTCTGCCGACTCTATTTCCTTTTCATAGCTTTTCTTATTTAAGAGCAAATTTTCTAGATTTTTCATTTCCTTCTCTTTTTCAGCTTTCTTTTTTTGCTTTTTTCTTCTTAGCCAATTGCGAATTTTGAAATATTGTTCTTCTAAAAGAGTACAAATAATATCTATCACAATTAAGCTAATAAATGTAACAGTACCTGCATATATAATTGAGTGTTTAGACTGGTAGCAGGTAATTAGAAGAAAAATTGGCATTATTGAAGTAATAGCAAAGTAAAGAGGAGTAAAATTCAAGTTTGGAAATTTTTTCTTTAAGTTAATTGTTGGTTTGCGAGATGTCTTTGACATAATCATTTCCTTTCTGTGAAAGTTGTTCTATGTTACTTCCACTATTTAACTCCAAAGCTAAGGTTTGAATGCTTTGAACAGTTTTTATTGCATCTTGCCTTACTTTTTTTGCCTCCATAGTTACTTTACTTAAACCGTCAAAGGTTTCTTGCAAATTGGTATTTACCGCTTGCAAAGTTTCAGGATCAATAGACGGTCTTTCCATTTCTACAGCAGTTTGCAACATTGTCTCTTTTAACATTTCGCTATTTTTTACTAGAAGTTTATTTGTGGCGTCATTAACCATTTTTTCAATGCTAACCGCATTGTTTAAACGGTATGTGGCCAGTGCTATAGCGAAGTTTCTCTTCCAAGCAGGGATGACATTAATAATGGTATCATCAATTTTTGAAACCATTAATTCATCGCCACCTTGAACTAAGCCAATTTGTGTTACTGACTGCAAAGTTGAAGTCCTAAAAACTAGCAAATTGTAAGCCTTTAACTCAAGCCTTCGAATTGCCCTATTAAGGTCAGCAATTTTAGCAGAATACTCCATATTATTTGAATTTTGCATAAATAACTGCTCTAACTGTTCCTTTTCTTCTTGGGCCTGCTTTGTTGCTTCTTGAATTGTAATATAATCAATTTCAAGATTTTTAGCATATTCGTAGGTCTTTTTTATCATTTGAGAACAAAACTCCATATCACCCATTAAGGTAACTTTAGAAGCTACTAACTTATCTTCAACTTCGTCAATTGCCTTTTCAATTGTCATTTGCTGAGTTAATAAATTAGTAATTCTTGATTGCGCTTTTTGGCTGATAAAGGGTAGCTTAGATAAAAATCCTTTTTGTTTTGTCTCAAGTAAGGTATCTGCATCCACCGTTTTTAGGTCACCTATTAGGTTTGAGATGAGAAACTGTGCATCTTCAAAATCCTTTACTTTGAACTTTGATATCATTTGTGTAGAAATAGCAGTAACCTCTTTACTACTTTCAGATCCGAACTGAATAATGGAAGATGGATTCATATAATCCAATGTAGAAAGTTTGTCATCTACAATCCTTTTTTCTTCCTCATTTAATTGTTCAAGATTCCGAGCCTGTGTTGTGTCAACAATAATTTCGTTCATATACTTTTCCTCCTATTAATTTTTCAATGTACAATTTTGCAACTATTTATTAGTATAACATAAATTTACATAATTTTCAATACTGATATTGTGTTTTAAGCCTAAATATGTTATAATTAAATTGTAACAATTTATTATGTGATATATAAAACAAAAGGAGGAAGTTCACATGAAAAAAAATTTATTATCAATGGTTCTAGTTGTTTTATTACTACTGCTTGTTCCTATGCGGGTAAGTGCTGCTGAAACAAAGCAAGAGGACAATTTAATTGTCACAGTTGTATTTTCACAAGGTGCAATTAATATTGTTGCGAATCAGCAAACGATTGACCAAGATATTCTGTCAGTTTTGCTGATGCCGTATAATACAAATGAAGAAGTTATAACTAGCTGGGTACGGCTATATGTAACAAATCATTATAATGCATATGAAGAAAGAAGAAGCTGGTTACTTGTAACTTATAACTCTGATAATGTACAGCTTTATATCTTCAAAGGAGACCAATCATTTGCAAATATGCTAGAAAGAATTAAGCCGGCAAACTATGAAAAAGTTTCCTTTGGACATTTTGTAGATAATATGGGAATATCAGAAAAGGAAGATATATTAAGCCAATCTAATATTCCTGGTACATGGAATATTACGGAGAATGTAACAGAATATCCTTTATTAGAAGTATTTCTACAGAGTGCATTAGAAAAGGACGGCAGCTACGTTTACAGCTATAGCAGTGAAACCGGAGAAACATGGGAAAAGAGCCCAAATAGAGAATATCACAGTAAATACGAATCTGAAAATTACTATTGGGCAATGTGGTAAAATATGTCACGCCCCTCGTACAGTATTGTATGAGGGGATTCTTTATAATCTTTATTTCATAACTACTTGACATATTTTAATAATAATAATAAAATAGATATGTAGAATATTTATAAAAATTATATATATTTGTACATTGAAAATTTAATTAGAAAAAGAGGTGTTATTGATTATGCAACCATTAATTTATATCACTATTTTTCTAGTCTCAGCGATAATTTTTTTATTTGTTGGATATATAATAAGAAAGAAAGTGTCTGAATCTAAAATTGGAAGTGCTGAAGAAGCAGCAAAAAAGATTTTAGAAGATGCTAATAAAGAAGCAGAAAACATAAAAAAAGAAGAAATAGTAAAAGCTAAAGAAGAAATTATAAATGCAAGAAATGAATTAGAAGAAGAGATTAGAGAAAGAAGAAGTGATGTTCAACAACAAGAAAAAAGATTGATTCAAAAAGAAGAAAATCTTGAAAAGAAAATCTACGATGTAGAACAAAAAGAAAAACAAATGGATAAAAGAGAAGATAATTTAGAACTAGAAGAACAAGAGATTCAAAGACTTAAAGATTCTGAGTTAGATGAATTAGAAAGAATTGCTAGACTTTCTGAAGAAGAAGCAAAAGCACAATTACTTGCAAAGTTAGATGAAAAACTTGTAACTGAAAAAGCAGAAAGAATTAAAAATATGGAAGAACAAATCAAAGAAAAATCAGAAGAAACAGCAAAAAATGTTATTACATATTCAATTCAAAAATGTGCAGCAGATCATACTTCTGAAGCAACTGTATCAATAGTTGCACTTCCAAATGATGATATGAAGGGAAGAATAATAGGAAGAGAAGGAAGAAACATTAAAGCTCTAGAAACATTAACAGGTGTAGACTTTATTATTGATGATACTCCAGAGGCAGTTGTTATATCTGGTTTTGACCCATTAAGAAGAGAAGTTGCAAGAATAGCTTTAGAGAAATTAATTAATGATGGAAGAATTCACCCATCAAAAATAGAAGAAATGGTTGAAAAAGCTAAAGAAGAACTTAGCAAAACAATTAAAGAAGAGGGTGAAAGAGCAGCTATGGAAGCTGGAGTTATAAACCTTCATCCTGACATAATAAACTTACTTGGAAAGCTAAAATACAGAACAAGTTATGGACAAAATGTTTTAATGCACTCAATTGAAGTTTCTAATGTTGCTAGAATAATGGCAGATGAATTAGGACTAGATGTAAAACTTGCAAGAAGAGCAGGACTTTTACATGATATTGGAAAAGCATTAGATCATGATATGGAAGGAACACACGTTGAAATAGGTGTTGATATCTTAAAGAAATACAAAGAAGATCCAAAAGTTATTAATGCAGTAGAAGCACATCATGGAGATGTAGAACCTCAAACACCAGAAGCTTTATTAGTACAAGCAGCAGATTCAATTTCTGCATCAAGACCAGGTGCAAGACGTGAAACATTAGATGCATATATCAAGAGATTAGAACAACTTGAATCAATTGCAGACTCATTTGATGGAGTAGAAAAATCTTATGCAATACAAGCTGGTAGAGAAATTAGAATAATAGTCAAACCAGAAAAAATATCTGATGATGAAATGACTTTAATAGCAAGACAAATTGCAGAAAAGATAGAACAAGAAATGGAATATCCGGGACAAATTAAGGTTAATATGATTAGAGAAAAAAGAGTAGTTGATTATGCAAAATAATTCTATAATCAAATTTATTATGATAGATATTAGTATAAAGGAATATAGTTTAAAACTATATTTCTTTTTTTGCAATATTGATTAAGTAAAAATAAAAATTCCAATATAAGGTGTAAGAAAATTTAGTAATATTTAGTAATTTATGAATAATTATCTTTACATTTTAATAAAATTATGTTATAATTTAATTGTTGGTGCAGTATTCTAGTAATGTTGCTGATTATGAGGGTGGGGCTAAAAATCCACAAATGGCAGACACAAAGTTTTGTAATTTTGCGCGAGACGCCAAGCTTGCGTGGGTTATGAAATAAGAAAATAGGACTATATATAATGGCATATATAAAAAGTATCCTATTTTTGTAGTTGTTCAATATATAAATACAATATATTAAATGCCTATTTTGAGTGATAGTCTTGGGATTAGCTTAAAAAATAAAATATATTTGGCCAAATATATTTTATTACTTGTTATGAAATCACTATTGCAAAAAAAATAAGTAATTTGTGCAATGTTTCAAGGAAAACTTCTAGACTGTTTACAATCGTATGAAGTATTATGGATTAAGATACGGACTTAAGTGGTAATCTGGTAGCCAGTATAATGGATGCTTTGCTTAAATGGAAACAGCTAAATAGTAATGTTTAGTACAAAGTAGAGAAATTCGACTAGACCTAAACCGTAAAATTTACATAAAACTTTACCAACACATTAGAAAAAGTAATAGCGATAAGATAAGTTATGTCTTATCGTTTTATTATTGTAAAAAAATAAAATGTTGATATTGTTTTAGCTTTAGCTGTTACAGTATCAGTATACTATAGCTTTTTAGCAACGATTTATTTATAAAAAACTCGACAAATGTATTGAATTATTTTATAATATTTATTAAGATGTAATTAGATTGGAGAAATTATGAAAAAAAATTCAAAACGAAAAGAAGAACTAAAATGGTTCTTTCAAGTATCATTTATAGCCTTTTTCTTATCTATAATTTTTTCATTTATATCAAATAGTGCAGTAGATGTTTTATCAATTTTGCCAGCAATAATAATTTTGATTATTGTAATTGCTATTGGTATATTTTTTGATATAATAGGAGTGGCAGTAACAGTTGCCAAAGAAGATGAATTTCATGCTAGAGCAACCAAAAAGATAAAAGGAGCTAAGACGTCAATATATCTTATTAGAAACTCTAGTAAAGTATCAAATATATGTGCAGATGTAATTGGAGATATATGCGGAGTTTTAAGTGGTGCAATAAGTGCTGCAATAGCAATGAAAATAATGCAAGGATTTAATTTAGAATTTAGTATTGAATTTATCATAAGTGCATTAGTTGCTTCACTTACAATAGGAGGAAAAGCTTTAGGTAAAGGATTTGCAAAAAGAAACGCAGAAAAAATAATAAATATTTTAGGAAAAATACTAAGTAAATTTAACATTGGAGAGAAAAAAGTAAAGGAGAAGGACAATGAAAATACTAGCAATAGGTGATTTAGTTGGAGAGAAAAGTATCGAAAAGCTAAAAAAAGATTTAGCAAATATACAAGAAGCAGAAAAAATTGATTTTACAATAGTAAATGCTGAAAATGTATCAGGTGGAATGGGAATTACTACAGGCAGTTTTAATCAATTAAAAAAGATGAATATAGATGTAATTACTATGGGAAATCATACTTGGGGAAAGAAAGATATTTTTTCATTTATAGATGATTATAAATTAATAAGACCGGCAAACTATTCAAAAGGAATACCGGGACATGGATATACTATAATAGAAAAAGATGGAAAAAAGATTGCAGTTTGCAATTTAATTGGAAGAACAGATATGGGTGTACTTTCAGATAATCCGTTTACTTGTATGGATAATATCTTAAATAAAATAGAAGCGGATGTTATTATTGTAGACTTTCATGCTGAAGCAACAGCAGAAAAATTAGCAATGTCATATTATTTAGATGGAAAAGTAAATATAATTTATGGAACACATACGCACGTACAAACAGCAGATGAAAAAGTACTTCCAAAAGGAACAGGATATATTACAGATATAGGAATGACAGGTCCAAAAAATT
>CANQYG010000049.1 GCA_947628015.1 uncultured Clostridia bacterium | reverse complement strand
TATTTCTGTTCCTATCTTCTTCCGTTAAATTAACAAAATACTTATTACATTCTGGCATAATAGACATTGAATCTAATTAATTTAAAATTTATGTAATATATTTTCTATGAGAATTCTTCACATTATTTTGATTTACCATTGCATATTCCATTGTTGTATCTATTTTAATGTGTCCAAGTAATTTTTGTACCTGTTCTATTGGCATACCTTTATCAATAGCCATAGTTGCCATTGTTCTTCTAAATTTATGTGGATGCACTTTATTTATATTTGCCTCTTTTCCTAAATTTCTAATTGCAATTTCTATTCCTGATATTCCTAATCTATTATAAGGCTTTATAAGTGATACAAATAGTGCTTCATTGCTGTCTGTTCTTGTTTCCAGATATTTTTCTATATACATTTTACTCTTGGCACTAAAATAAACCTCTCTTTCACTATTACCTTTACCTAAAACAACACAACTTCTTTCTTGAAAGTTTATATCTGATATATTTAATCTAGTAAGTTCTCCAACTCTCATACCAGTTGAAATTAATAGTTCTAATATTGCTAAATCTCTTACATTTGAGCAAGTATCTCTTAATTTTTCTAAATTTTCATCTGTTAATGTTTCTTTTACTTTTTTAGTTGCTTTTACTTTATGAATCCTTCTAACTGGACTTTTAACGATATAATCTTCATTTTCTAGCCATGCAAAGAAACTTGATAGTGTTCTTCTTATATTATCTATTGTTACCATACCTGCTCTTGAGTTGCTTTTATAATCAGCTAAATAATTTCTTAATATTTCGGTAGTAATTTCTTTTATTGGAAGATTTATAATATTTAGCATTTTATTTATATTATCTCTATAGTAATTTAAAGTTCTTGTTGAGCAACCTTCAATTTCTTTGGATGATATAAACTTATTTAAAATATCTATATTATTCTTTTGTATTTCTTGTTTTTGGTTTTGTTCTAATATTTCAATGTGATAATTTAAACATATTTCTGTAAGTATTTCTTTTAATTTTATTCTTTGGTTATTGTCTAAAAAGTTTTCTGTTGTATCAATTATTTTTTCTACAAATAATTCTCTCATGACAATTACCTCCTTACATTTTTTATTTAATAGTTTGCAATATATAGAACTCTACCTATATTATACAATATTTAATTTACATAATAAAAGATGAGTATATTTTATATACCCACCCAAAGTTTATATTTTTTATTCAAATTTTAAAATTCAACCTCAGCGACAAATTATTATTTGTGGATTCATTATACAATAAAAATATTAAATTATCAAACAATTATTTTTTTCATTTTTAGTATTATATTTTTTGTTTTATTTTAATTGTATTTGTTTATAATCTATATATAATTATTGTATAAATTTTTATAATATTTCCCTATTCCAAAAATTAAGACCATACCTTAGGTAAAAAGGACACCTAAAATATGGTTTACATTTTTTATTCATAATTCTTGATATAAGAAATTATTAATTTTCATACTATTTTATATGAAAAATTTTACAAACAAAAATAGCAAGAAATTCTTGCTACTTTTGCTTTTTTAATTGAAGAAAACTGTTTAAAATGTGTTTAGGCTTAACTTTTTTCTAAAATCAAATAGTAGTTTAAGAACGAAGATTTGTTAATTTTCTCAAAAGGTATGTATTTATCTTCGTTATAGAACTTTATTGATACATCAATTATATCACTATCTTCTTGAATTTTAGCAAAAAGTTCTGCTCTTGTCGGCAATTCGTTAAAAATGAAATCTTGATATCTATCTGCTCTCACAGGAAGTACTTTTTTCCATTCATTTTTTGATAAGCATGCTTGTGCTAACTTTCCTTTTAACTCACTCTGCTCTTCATCTACTATGAATAAATAAACTAGATAAGATAAGGCACAACTGATTATAATAATTGGAACTTGCATTATTGCTATACAAATGATTTTGTCGTGAATATTATGAGGATAGCAGAGTATAAGAATACTTATTATAATATCAATAATAAGTCCTATTGCTAAAGTCCACTTCATTACCTTCTTTTTTACCTTCTTCTTGATTGGTAGTATCTCCTCTACATTTAAATTCCGTTTTACTTCCATAGTATAATTTCTCCTTTCCTTATTGAAATTATTCATTTTAAGGTCACTAGTTACATTATGTGCATTTTACCACGAAATACTTTAAAAAGCAAGAAAATACTGTATTTTTTACTTATATCACTAAATTTTTTCATGATATATTACTTCTTTGTTATTTTGTTTTGCATATTCAATTTCACTTTTTGTACTTTCTCCAATATATCCGTTAATATTAACAACATATATCGCATCACTAATATCTATTTTCTTTCTATGAATTTTATCTAAAATTTTAGCATCAACACCTTCATATTTTTCTCCATTAACATTATAAACGCATTGAATAACTGCATACCCCTCTTTTAGTTCTAATTCTTCAGCTATTTTCATCATTTCATTTTTATATCTCATACTTCCGCATATTGTTATTACTTTAATATCCATATTCTTTTCCTTTCTCATTAATAAATCAATAACTTGTCCAATAATAGTATAAAATATTATTATCTATGTCATAAACTCCAATCTCCCACCCAGTTGCTTCTTCATCTGTAAAATTATATTTCTTTCTTTCATCACTTGTTCTACAAACTTTTTTATAATGATAATATCCATTTTCAATTGAAAGCACTTCATTGTTATATTTAAAATCATCTAATATATTATCTTCTAATTTATTTTTACTCCATATTTTGCTTTGTTCTAATGTTTTTACTATTTGTTTTCCCTGTTCTTCGGTAAATTCATATGTATAATAATCTGTTCCATCATATTGAAGTCCACCTCTTACGCTATATATTTCTCTTGTTTTATAATTATTTGTTTTTATTCCTAAAATTTCATTATAATTTCTATGATGATTAAAAGATCCATTTTTAATATAATACAATTTAGCATTTTTTAAATCAAATATAACATATCCTTTATCATAATAGTACAAATCTTCTCTATCTATTGGTACTGTCTCATCATCTTTAATTTCATAAAATTCCTTCATCATATATTCATAATATTTATTTTTGCTCCATACATCACTATTTTCTAGTCGTTCTTTATAAATATCCATACTATCGCTATAATAATTTTTTATCTTATATACCTTATATTTTCCAAATCTACTATACCAGTAGTTTGTACAATATTCTATATCATTTTCTGTTATATCTAATTCTAAATTTTTATAATCTGTATCTCCTTTTATTTTATAAAAAAATACAGATAAATAAGAAGTAATTATAACAATTATAGTTGTTAATAAAAAATATATAATTATCTTTTTATTTTTCATCCATTCTCCTTGTATAATTAAATTTTTATTTGATTACAAATTTATTTTTTTGTACTTTTATTGTAACCTTATATGGTTTTAAAACTCCATATTTACTAGAAACAACACCAAAATTATTTAATATACTTGAAAATATACTCATTGGTAATGATTCGTTAGATGTTGCATATTTTTTCAATTCTTTAAATTCTGTAAAATCATAAGTATCTTCAATTAACATATTTACTTTCCATGTTTCATCCACATTTTTTTCAATTTCTATACTTGTTGGCGAGCCATGGATAGCTAGAAATAAATCTTTATTGTTAAATTCAATTATACAATCTTCATTATTTTCACTATTATCCTTAAATTTATCTTTATCCTTACAATATTTTTTTATAATCTCTTTGATTTTATTATTAAATTCTTCGCTTTTTTGTATATTTTCAATAACTTCTTTATCTTCAATTATTAAATCTTTTGGCTCGTTTCCAAATAAAGATAATGAATTGGATAATAATCTGGCTGATAATTTCATATTTGCTAATATTCCACCTACAACTACAACTTGCCAAAACATATATTGCATTGCATAAAAAACAGCATATGAAATAGGCGAGTTTCTCTTAGTTAAATCAAATATAAAACTTATGCTTTCTATAAAATTTTCCGCTACATTTTTATCTATTTCTTTCCAATTGATTTCTTTACTTTTTTCTAATAGTTCATTAAACTTTTGTGTATAATTAAATAATTTATATATTTCATTTAATGAAATAGAAATTGTCTCTACTATGTTTTTTGAAAATGCTTTAATATTTTTTATATCATTTGAAATTTTTTCTTTTATATCATTTAAAGTTTCATAATTCATCTTATTTAAGTAAGATAAAGCAATATATTTTTGCGCTAAAACATACTTTTTCTTTTTATTAAGAAAAAATTTATGATTTTTCCATGCTATTCTTGTGCATAAGTATAATTCTTTATTCCAGATTATTCTAGGTGACTTAGAAATTCCTAGCAAATCATATAAATTATCTAAGCATCCTCTTCCAAACATTTCATATTTATAATTATATGGTTTATTACATAATAAACATCTTTTTTCATCCATTTTTAAACTCTCTTTTCTTACTTAATTTATTACACTAGAAACTGGTATAATATAATTATTTTCATCTATTTTCATCAATTTATCATACAAACAAATAATTCCACCTTGTCCTATTTTCATATTTGTTTTTTCAAGATATTTAAAATTTTTCATCATATCTTTTCTAGGATTTGCTGTTTTCTTTATTTCCAATGGATATAGTGTGTTATTTTTAAACATAATTAAATCTATTTCTTCTGTTTCCTTATTTCTAAAATGTGATATTTCTAAACGAATTCCTTTATTATCATAAGATTTTATAATTTCAGAAATCACATACGATTCAAAAAAATGTCCTGATAAATCGCTTAATTGCAAAGCTTTAGCACTTTCCCAATTTGCTAAATAGCATGCTAACCCTAAATCCATAAATATTATTTTAGGCATATGAGTAAGTCTTTTTATTTTATTAGATGAATATGGCTCTAGTAAATATACAAGACCTGTACTTACTAATATTGAAAACCATTCTTTAATTGTATTTACTGAAATTCCTACATCGTTCGCAATATCTGAATAATTTAAAGTTGTACCTGTTCTTATTGCAACATCTCTCATAAATTTTTTAAAAGCCTCTACATTACCTATGTTTTTTATTTTCTTTATGTCTTTTTCTATATAAGTATTTATATATGAATAGTAAAAATCATTTCTATCCATATTTTCTATATCATATAATTCTGGCATCCCTCCATTAAAAATTCGTTCAAATATTTCATTTACATCAATATATTCACATTGTTTTAAATTATCTGGATCAAAAATTTCTTTTTTAGTATTTCTAACAATTTCACTATATGTAAAACTGTTCATTTTTACTATTCCAGCTCTACCTGCAAGTGATTCTGTAACATTTTTCATAAGATCAAATAATTGAGAGCCTGATAACCAATATTGTCCTCTTGTTTTATTTTTATCTACTTTCATTTTTATATAAGGAAATAATTCTGGAGCATATTGAACTTCATCAATAAAAAGAGGTGTAGGATATGAATCTAAAAATATTTTTGGATTTTCCTTTGCTTCTTTTCTTAAAAATTCATCATCTAATGAAATTTTTGTCATATTTTCTGGCATTACACTTTCAAGTAAAGTAGTTTTTCCTACTTGTCTAGGTCCAGTTACTACCAATACTCTAAATGTGTCATTAATTTTTTTTATTCTTTCTTTTACTTCTCTTTCATACATTTTTAATTTTCCCCCAAAAACTATATTACTTATATTTTAAAATTTTATTGCAAAAAAGTCAATATGTTTATTGCAAAAAAGTCATATATTTTATTGCAAATTAGTCATAAAAATTCTATTACGATTTTTTATTTAATAATTTTTTTCGTAATAGAATTTTTTTACATATACTTAATTTTGTTTATCTTTATAAATATTTATCATATCTTTAATGCTCATTTTTGTACCATAATTTAGTATTGCATTTGAATATATTTTTATTGCTACTTTTGCTATAACTAATATTGAAACAATCAAAATTGCAATAGATATTGCTACATCTTTTACACTTGCTAATCCCATCATTATTCTAAAAGGCATACAAAATGGTGATGATATTGGGCACAATGAAGCAAATACATTAAGTTCATTTGTTGGATTCATCATTGCAAAATATGATAAATAAAATCCTGCTACTGCAAGTATTGCAACTGGTCCATTAGCTGATTGTATATCTTCTGGTTTGCTTACAGTTGAACCTGTTAATGCATATAGCAATGCATAAGCAAAATATCCAAGTATAAAATATATTATAGTAATAATTCCTAAATATACTGTAATATTAGACATATCTAATACTGTATTTAATAATTCTGGATCTAAAAATGATTTAGCACTTATTAAAGCTGTTCCTACAATTAATATCATTTGAAATAGACCAACTATACCTATTCCTAATGTTTTTCCGAAGTACTATCGTTTTAGGACTTGTTGATGTTACTAATGTTTCCATTATTTTTGATGTCTTTTCTGTTGTGATTGAACTTGATACTTGATATGCACAGAAATATATTGCATAAAATAATACTATTGACATAAGCATCATAACAAATATATTTCCATTTACTTCTTCTTCACTTGTTTGTTCTATGCTATACTCAAAATTTGGAGTTATTGTTTTTAATTGTTCTTCAGTTAATCCTAATTTACTGATTTGAATATTAGAGTATAAAGAATTAATTGAACTTATTATATCCTCTGGCACTTCGCTCATCATTGTTGTATTTTCTACTATGTATCTGATTTTTACATTATCTTCTTGTTTTTCAATTATTATGGCCTCTGCTATTTCTTCATTTTCTATTTTTTCTTTTATTTCTTCAAAATTAGCATTTTCTATTTCTATATCATAGCCTAAATCTGCTTGTTTTAAAAGTTCTAATTTTCCTTCAAATATATTATCATTATCTGCAATTAGTAGTTTATCTCCTGTATTTTCTCCAGATTTATCACCATTAAAAAATTTTATTATATTTGGTATATTAAATCCTACTACTATTAATATTAAAATGATTAGAGTAGATATTATAAATGATTTCCTTTTTGCCATATCTTTTATTGTAAATTTCATTACTGTTATTATATCTTTCATTATTTCTCACCTACCTTTTCTATAAATATGTCATTTAAAGTAGGTTTCTTGATTTCAAACTTATCTACTTCAATTCCTTCACTAACTAATTTATTTAAAAGCTTATGTGCCTTTTCTTCTTCACTTATTTTTATTATATAGTTATTATTTGCTACATTTTCTATTTCTAAGTCAAACTCTTTAATATATTTTTCTATATCTTGTGATGCATTTATTTCAACACGATTTGCTGGATATGTTTCTTTTATTTTTTTAAGATTTCCTTGAAGTACTGTTTTTCCTTTATTTAATATTAAAATATCACTACAAAATTCTTCTATTGTTGCCATTTGATGTGCTGACATTATTACATATTTACCGTTTTTTACTAAATCTATTATTATATTTTTTAATATTTCAGTATTTACTGGATCTAATCCACTAAAAGGCTCATCTAACACTACTAATTCAGGATTATGTATTATAGCTGTCATAAATTGTATTTTTTGTTGATTTCCTTTTGATAATTTTTCAGCTGTCATTTGTAAATATTCTTCTACTTTTAATATTTTTGCCCATTTGTTAATTGATGTTATAGCTTCTTCTTTTTTCATACCTTTTAACTCTGCAAAATACATTAATTGATCTATTATTTTTGTTTTAGGATATACTCCTCTTTCTTCTGGCAAATATCCAAAGTTTACATTTTTTCTATCTACTGTTTTTCCTTTCCAAGTAATTTCTCCTTTATCTTTTTTTATAATTCCAAGTAACATTCTTATTGTTGTAGTTTTTCCTGCTCCATTTGTTCCAAGTAATCCAAATACTCCAGGTTTATCTATACTAAAAGAAATATTGTCTACTGCTAATTTACCTGCAAATGTTTTGGATACATTTTTTAGTTCTAAGCTCATCTTTTAATTATTCCTTTCTTATTTTTCGTTATTGATTATATAATATAAGATGAACAATTTCAATTAATTTTTTAAATTTAAAAAATAGAGATTCTTCAAAATGAGAATCTCCTCTTTTACTAAACATTGCCTATTCATTCGTGTAATTTAAAATGACGATTGAAATACATATGATTTTCTATTTCTGCTATGCTTTTTCTAATTGTTTATATCCAATTTTCTATTTTATTTCTAGAGTTTTTGCAATCAGCACCTCTAATTGCTATTGCGTCGTCTAGTATATTTGCACCTTTGCAAATTCTTTTTACATCATTTGGAACATTGGCTAAACCTGAGCCTTCATGTGTAGTTACTATTCTTATAGTTTTACCTGTAAAGTCTAATTCCTTTAAAGCTGTTTCTAATTCTGGAGCATACGTTCCCCAATATATAGGTGTCATTATATAAATAACTTCATAAGATGATATATCTTTTATAT
This sequence comes from uncultured Clostridia bacterium, assembly GCA_947628015.1. GTDB lineage: Bacteria > Bacillota > Clostridia > TANB77 > CAG-508 > CAG-793. Next base: position 3,104 of record CANQYG010000049.1, on the reverse strand, counting down.
TTTCCTTAATTGGTGCATTTCCAACTCTTTGTTTTGCTTCTCCAATACATATACTATATTCTTTCGAATATGGTACAAGTGGTTCTACCTTAAATAAATCTGCATTTGTTATATCTCTTACAAATTCTGCAATATATTCTGTATTTCCTTTATCAACATATCCTACGCTATAGTTCTCATCTGCTCTTGAAAAATAAATTACTAAACTTTTCTTATTTTTATAATTTTCTTTCTTATTTTCAAATAACTTCATTTTACAAATCTCCTTTAAAAAAAAATTAAATTTCTTTTTTATAGTAAACTCTTTCTGATATTTTATATGATATATATAACATTAAAACTATGGCTATAAAAAACACAATCATCCAATATGTTTTTATAAAATTTAATATGTTAATTATTGATGAAAAATCAACATATTGTGTAATAAATCCTCCTATAATAGCAACACCAAAAATTATAGTCATTAATCCAATCCTTGCTTTTTCTGGTCCAAATTTGTACATTGCTGGGTAAATAAATGATTGCAATAAAATCGTAGCAAAAAATGAGCCAAATATTGTTGCTATAATATTTTCAAAATCTATTATATTAGTTTTAGCATAAGAAATTACAAAAGACAATATAGTTATAATTATAGTTGTTATAATAATTAATATTATAGTTGATAAATATTTTGCTTTTACACTATTCTTTCTACCATCTGGCAAAGATATTGCATAAGCATCCCATTTATTGTAAGCATCATAACTAAATGTTGACATCATTATCATTACACTCATAAATGGCAATAAAAATGACAAATTCATTTTGTCTTGAAAAGCCATAACTACATATATAATTAATAAAATTGCTAAAATTTTAATATTACTCTTTAGCATTAATAAATCTTTTTTTATAAAACCTAACATTACTTTTCCCCCTTAATCATTAATAACATAAGTTCTTCAAGTGTTATTTTATCTATGGTATCAACGTCATATTTTTTACTAAAAGCTTTTCTATTTTCAACTAAAATTTCATATTCATATTTACTTTTCTTGTATTTAATAAAATCTTTTTTATCTATTTTTTCAAATTCTTCTTTTGTACATTTAGCAATTCCATATTCTTCAAACAATTCTTCTCTGTTTTTTGATAATATTATATTTCCTTTATTTATAAATGTAATATAATCTGCAATATGCTCTAAATCTGTTGTAATATGACTTGATAGAAAAATAGAACACTCTTCGTTTTGTATAAAACTTTGAAATATATCTATTACCTCATTTCTAGCTATTGGATCAAGTCCAGCTGTTGGCTCATCAAGAATTAAAAGTTTTGGATGATGTGAAATTGCTGTTGCTATTTCCAATTTCTTTCTCATCCCTTTAGACAATGTTTTTATTGTTTTATTTTTTTTTAATCCAAAATCATCTAAATATTTAAAATATAACTTTGAATCCCATTTTTTATAAATATCTTTCATAATACTATTTATATCATTTGGAGTGAGAATTTCAGGAAAAAACATATCATCTAAAACAGCTCCAATATTTTCTTTAATTTTTTTCTCTTCTTTTTTATTATCAAATCCAAATATTTTTATTTCACCTGTATAATCTCTAATAATATTTAAAATTGCTTTAATTGTAGTTGTTTTTCCTGCTCCATTTTCACCAATAAATCCCATAATTGTCCCTTTAGGTAATGTAATATTAACATTTTGTAATTCAAATTCTTTATATTTTTTGCATAGATTTTTAACTTCTAATATATTTTCCATTTAATTAATCCTCCCCAAATAAATATTCAAAGGTTTCCAAAATTTCTTTTTTACTTATATTAGATGATTTTGAGATTAAAACAATTTTATCAATATATTTTTCTATCTCCTTTAGCTGTTCTTCTTTTAAAAGTTCAATATTTTTGTTCGCAACTAAACTTCCTTTTCCATGAATTGTCTTAATAAAACCTTCTTGCTCTAATTCATCATAAGCTCTTTTTACTGTCATAACACTAATTCGTAAATCTTGTGCTAAATTTCTAATTGATGGCAACAATTCATTTTCCTTCAATTCATTAGTTGCTATTGCCTTTTTTATAGCTTGTTTAATTTGTTCAAAAATCGGTTCATTACTACTATTGCTAATAATAATATCCATAATTATTTCTCCTTTTTTTTGCAACTGTTATAATTATATTATAACAGTTATAACAGTTTGTCAATAAAAAAAGATTATCTTTTTTTATTGATAATCTTTTAAATAATTTTTTCTATGCGTATTCCTATAACACCATATTGTTTTTGCTTTTCTGGTGTATAAAATTCTTCTAATACATTTAGTAATTCTTGCTTAGTCATTGATTTATCAGCCATTACTTCTATATTAAAATCTTCAAATAATTCTTCAAATGTATTGTATCTTAATAAGCCTATAACTTTAACTTTCATAGTAGTTTCTAATTCAGGTTCTTTTTGAAAAATTATAGTATCTCCAATAGCAATTTTCTGTCTTTTTTCGTCATATAATCTTAATTCTATTCTTTTTGTGCCATTGTTAATATAATTAAAATATTTAGGTTGTAATTTTAATATATGTTCCATATTTTCTACCTCCAATTAGTATTGTAGCATAAATTTTTATATAAATATCTCTCAAAATCAATTTTTAATTTCATATAATTTTTGTACCTGTTCTATTTTTTTGAACTAATTATAGATATTACTCCTACTTATTTATTAAATTCATTATATTTTTACTATAAATTTTTTCTTTTATATTTTCATCTACTTGCATTTCATTTATCGCATCTTCTATCTCTTTTGTTGCTCCTGCTGGCAAAATTCCAAGTGGTGCATCTGTACCATATAAAACCTTATCTTCTCCAAAATAATTCAGTGCAAGTTCTAATCCTAAAGTATTTCCAAGTATAGCTGTATCTACATAGAATTTTTTAAAATCTTCTGCCTGTTCTTTTGGTAATATATTGTTTACTCTACCTGCAAAAAATGGTATCATTGCTCCTGCATGATGTATTATAATTTTTATATTAGGAAAATCTTTAAAAATATTTGCCTGAACTATTTGCATCATTGCTTGTGATAATTCATATTCCCA
>CANQYG010000048.1 GCA_947628015.1 uncultured Clostridia bacterium | reverse complement strand
TTACATTTTTATTACATTCTTACTGCAAATACTGCCTTTTCATAATATTTTTATTTAAAAGTATTATCTTGTAACCTTTTTTTTACCAATATCTATTATTTGTAATGTCACCTAAATCTTGTCTATATGCGTTGTTATTATTTGAATTAATATTATAGTTAGGTATTAAATTACTACTTGTTGAAATTGTTATAAATTTTATCGAATATAAATCACAATATACAAGGCTATCATTTTCAAAAGACCTTAATAAAATATAACTTGCTCCTACATCTGCTAAAATTCCTATTCTATCTACTAAATTATTTGTTCCAATTAAAAATTCTACTCTCATTAATTTTCCAATTTGTGTACGTAAAAAAGCTGGAGTATATATAGCATTTGTTAAAACTTCTGGCATTATATTAGCATTTGTACCATTTGGAATACTAGTTCTGTTTCCATATCCCATATCAGATACTGTTTCTTTTGTTTCTGTGTTCATATCTTCCATAAGTTCTCCTTTCAACTTTAGGTTAATTGCTTTTAAGATCTAGAATAAATTTGTGTAGGTCTAAAAAAACAGTGTTGAACTATTTTAGTATGAAAAGTTCCTGAGCCATTATATGGAAAAGTCCCTGGACAATTTGGTCTAAATGGATTCATATACCATAAGCAATTTCCAGCTTCTGATATCTTATTTCCTGATAATGCCCAATCAGCAATGTTATATTCAACTTCAGTTGGATTAATATTATATATATTTTGAGAATTATATTTACCATTTAATGTTTCTCTTACACAATCAAACTGTCCTTCTTGAAATATAATGTTTCTTACATTTCCGCCTTGTGATACTCTTGCATATTCACCTTCTGTTGCATTTACTCTGTTCATAATAACAGAAGCAACTGCTCTCATTCCGGTATCACCTTCTCCACCTGCTTCACATCTAATTATTCTTGCTATCAATTCTCTATCTGAAAAAGCCATTTTACACCTCTTTGTCTATAATATGAACTACATTTATTTTTGTGATATAAAATTGATTTAATATATTTCAATTAATGTATTATAATCAATCTTGCTAAGAATAATTTTCAAATATTTTTCTTCAATCGCAACACAGCCAGCTGTTGCTTTTTGGCTACTACAATGAAGAAAAATTGCACTTCCATTGCCTTTGATATTTTCTGGGTTAGACTTTATCTCAATACCATATTTATAGACTTTATAATCAATTAAATGTTCTGCACTTTCAAAATCTTTTTCTTGCTTTGAAATATCAACTAATTTATTATAATTTTTAGAATTAATATCATCCACCCAATACAAATTATTATTAAGCTTTATGTAATTAATTGAGCTATTATCAATTTTTTCACAAGTTCCAAATGCTAAGCCTAGCCTAAAAGTACCTGCCGGAGTCATTTTGTCCCCTTCCTTTTTATTATAAGTTATGCCATTTTTTCCAATGTAAGCATTACATTGGAATATTTTATCTAAATTATCATCTAATAGAGTTAAGTTCGCTAAGTATTTGACATTTTCATTATGTTTTACTATTATCTTCAAAATATTTGTCCTTTCTTTATTTTTTAACTTTTATTATTATATGCCATTACATAGTAAAAAAACAAAGAAACCTCATATGAGGTCTCCTTGTTGAAATAATTTTCATAACAAATCTACTAAAGGATATATTATATAAATTAGTGTAAAAAAAATCGTAATAACAGAATAATTATATGGTGCATCACTTGATAATTCAATTCCCAATCTAATTGAAGCTGCAATAGACACAATTGTTGCCAATAATATTCTCAATATAAGAAAAACATTACTTTTTCCTACTAGCATTAAAATAAAGTAAATTAAACCTGCTATAATTTCTATGTTGCCACACATATTATAAATATTCCGTTTACTTGCCATAAAAATCCCTCCATTTAACAAAATATTGTATCGTTGTTAATTTGTTACTATATGTCAACCCCTAAAAGGAGATTATAAAAATTTATAATTTATATAATACCATAAATATATTAAAATTTCAACTAATACAAGAAATAAACTCATAGAATAACTTAATTATACTTGTGATTTATTATATGTTGTTATATAATAAATTAAAAAAAATCAGAAAGAGTGAAAATATTGAACGAAAATAAAATTGGTATATTTGATTCTGGTATTGGTGGTGTTACCGTACTAAAAGAAATAATAAAACTATTACCAAACGAAGATTATATATATTATAGTGATTCAAAAAATAATCCTTATGGAGATAAAAATGATGATGAATTAAATCTTATATGTGATAATATTACAAAACATTTATTAGAAAAAAATTGTAAAATCATTGTAATTGCTTGTAATACAGCTAGTGCTAAATGTGTAAATTATTTAAGAGAAAAATATAAATCTACCTTATTTATTGCAATTGAGCCAGCTTACAAAATGGTTTATGATTATGCTTATGAAAAACCTACTTTGGTAATGGCAACAAAAGGAACAATTGAAAGCGAAAGATTTAATTTGCTTTTAAAAAAATATGATAATCATAAAACATACCTTCTTCCATGTATTGGTTTAGCCAATATTATTGAAGAAGGAAATCATGAAAAAATAGTTAATTATTTGCAAGAAAATTTAAGTAAATATAAAGGAACTATTCAAAATGTTGTTTTGGGCTGTACTCATTATCCATTAGTACAAGATGAAATAAAAAATGTATTAGGTGAAGTTACATTTTTTAATCGGAGCAAATAAAGTAGCAGTTCATTTAAAGGATATTTTAAAAGAAAATAATTTGTTAAATGATACTATTAAAACAAATACTACAGTAGAATTTGAAGATTCTCAAAATTCAATTGAAAAGAAAAAAAGATTTTTTAACATACTTAATAATTATTAATTACAATAAAAAAATACTAAATCTATACAAAATAGTCTAGTATTTTTTTTCATTATATGTTAAAATAGTTTTACTTGCCACTATAGCTCAGTTGGTAGAGCAACAGACTCGTAACCTGTAGGTGTTTTGAATAGTTACTATTTTATATGTAATAAAGTTCCGTTTTCAAAAGCATTGTTATTACTGTTTTTTGTTGTATCATATAATAAAAAAATTTCTCACTTCTTTATGCAATTTTTCTTATAATTCTCTTATTTCCCTTTATTTTCCCTTTATATCTTTTTTGTGATTCTTTTTCTTCTTGTATAATATTATTCCTATAATATTCTTCTATTTTTTTATTTTCTTCCATTTCAAATTCACTTAATAAATGAGTATATCTATCAGTCATTCTTGAAGTAGAATGTCCTAATAACTTTTGTAAATATTTTGTTGAAATTCCAGCTTCTAAACATCTCGTAGCAAAAGTATGTCGTAATTGATGAACTCCTATATGTCTAAATTTAGATTTTTTTAAAAATCTACTTAGTTTAGTCCATAAAAAATCTGCTTGAATTCTATTTCCTTTGTTTGTTAGAAATAAAGGTTTTCCTTTTAGTTCTTCTATTGTTTTTATATTATTGACTTTCATATATTCTTCTCTATAATGTATAAGTAAGTCATATAATCCAAATAACATAGGTATCTTTCTCGCACTACTTTCAGTTTTTAAATTACTTTTTTCTATTGTATTTTCTTTCTTTTCTAGTTCTTCATTAAATAGCGCTGATATTACTAATCCATTTTTTACTAATACAATTTTATTCTCAAAATCTATGTCATCCCAATTAGTACCTGCTGCCTCGCTTGCTCTTTCTCCAGTTTTTATTAAAAATAAATATACTACAAAATCGTATTTATTTATAATCATGTTCTCAAACTGTTTTTGCTCTTCTCTTGTCATTATTTCTGGTTCTTTTTTTCTTAATTTAGGTGGATCCACCTTTTTGACACAATTATCTTTTAATATATTGTTTTTTATTGCTGTTTCAAAAGCCATATTTAATATACAATATGTATCTTTCATTGTCTTTGAAGATAATTTTTTATTTGTTGTTTTGCATTCTCCATTTTTCATTTTTGTCAATATCTGTTGAATATGAATTGGTTTTACTTTTTGTAGTTCATAATCTCCAATTTCAGGAATTATATATTGATTAATTGAAATTATATATGAATTTAAAGTATTATTACTAACAACTCCTCGTTTATAAGTATTCACCCATTTTTTTATCCACATTTCAACTGTTATATTATTATTCATAATATAAGAATTATTTTCAGCATCATTTTTTGCTTGTGCCATTTTTTGAATAACAATTCTTTTATCTTTATTGCAAATAGAAATTTGTTTTTTCTTTCCATTAACTTCTATCGTAATTCTTCCTTCATATGAATTACCCTTTTTTCTTATTGAACCTTCTCCTTTGTTTCTTCTTTTAATATCACCTGCTTTCTTTTTTATTTTTTCTTCTATTAAATTATTTTCTTTAATACTCACTAAAATCACCTCTTAATCATGTTTTAGTAGAGTTAGAATATATTACTAAATATTATTATATATCTATTTTTCTACTAAGTAAATGTCAAAAAAAAATTTTTAATATTTTAAAAATTTTCCTATATTTTTTGTCATCCAATCATTTATTCCAAGTTTATTTATTAAAATTCTCCTTTTAAATTTTATACATGGAAAGTCTGGCAATTTTACGAGTTCTGCAACTAATTGTTTACTTACACCTAAGTATGTAGCACATTCTTCTATTGTCATTCCAATTTTTTCTCCTTCTACATCAATTGTTACTTTATATTTTCCTTCTTTTTTTAAGATATCTTCCATTAATTCAATTAATCTATTTTCATCAGTATATATTTTAGACATCTTAGTTATTTCTGACACAACATCTTCTAATGTCCTTTCTTTGTTTGCACTATGAAAAATTGTATGTAATGCTAAAACAGCATAAGCTATGCAACATTCTCTATTTATATAAATTCTTTCCATTTTATTATCTCTCCACAATTATTTTAAATTTTAAAAAACAAAATAAGTGAAAGAATTAGGATAATTCGTTTCACTTATTTATATATTTCTTTAAATTAAATTTTGTCATTATTTAATAATATAATTGGAGCCGATGAGCAGAATTGAACTGCTGACCTTTGAATTACGAATTCACTGCTCTACCAACTGAGCTACACCGGCATACAAATATATTATAATATTTAATATGAATAAAAGTCAATTAGTTATATATTTAAAATATTAACTTTTTATTTATTTTTTGCATCATCAATATAATTTTTAAACAATTCTATAAGATTATCTAACTTCAAAAGTGTATTTTGACTTATATTAAATTGACATCTTTCTATATATGAATAATTTTCTTTTGAAATAATAGATATTTCAACAGTTTTATTTTTATCAGCTGTATATATAATTTGTGCATATACTTTATCTTGTTTCTCATTTAAAGAATCTGCTAGTTTAAATATTTTTAGTAACTTTTCTTCCATTTATATTCTCCTTTTTGATTTATTTTTTGTTCTATTCTTTTTTTCTCAACTATAATATAAATTGTTCCAACGGCTATAATTACATACAATATAATACCTATTATTAAAATAACCATTATATTTCCTCCAATTTTTCATTTTATTCATTAAATAGTAATTAGCTATATTACTCCTCTGGAATTTAACCTGTCTGAACTCAGACTTGTTCTCATTGCTTGCGACGGTTTTATCTCGCTCGAACTATGACTAAACAAGAGTTTTATTATTCGCCTTTATTTATCCTCGCCTTATTGGTTGCCATCCAATATTTAAGTTGTATAATCTGCATTTATACTTTAACTAGCTCCAAATAAAGTGTTTCATTTAATGATTTTATTTAATTTTCAATGTTCTTCAGTTTTTTAACTAGAAATAAGTGAAAGGTTTTTACCCTCTCACTTATTTGCTCAAAAAAACTTATTTTGTCCCCCCTATTCATTTATAAATTTTTTTAATTTTTTTATACCTAGTTGGATACTTTTTTCTATTTGATTTTTTCTAACATTTTCTAACTTTGCTAAATCTCTAATTGTTACTTCATCTATAATATGTAATTCTAATCTTCTAATTTGTGTATCAGTCAATTTTTCTTTTGCTTTCCTCATTTTTTCTCTTTCTAAATTATCTATAAAAATTTCTTCAGCATCTTTTACTTTATATTTAGCTCTATTATATATATCTTCTTCAGTTAGTTCTGATTGTTCAATATATCTACTTGTTTCGTTTTTGATTTTTACATATGACTTCTTTGAACTCATATATATATCAAATATTTCTTTATCAATTTCAATTCGGCATTCTTGATTTGCACTATCTAAAAAAGAAATATAATATTTATTTTCATTTTCAATATATTCTAATATATAACTATCTACCCTATATTTCACTTACTTACCTCCACTCAGTTTTTTTCAGCTGAGTGCAGGTGGACTACGACAATAAAATTTGTTCATAAAAAAGGCCCTTCTAACAAACTTGGCTTAACCAAACTTGCAAAAAGGCCTTTTTAAATAATAAAATCAAAATAAAAAATAACTAACCAAATATTATTTTCTTTAGTTTTTTTTTAATCTTTGGTATAGCCTTTTTCATTTTGATTAAGTTTTGCCTATTATAGTGAGCATCTTTTTTACTTTGTTAAATTGTCATTAAATTAATAGTTTATGTAAGGATATTTATATTTTATTGTAATTTATTATGTTTACTTTAATATTATAATCACTTTACATTTTTTGACATTTTTTTCTATTTTCTATTGAAATTATGTAACCTTAATGATATAATATATTTAATTTTATATTGTTTGGAGTTTAAAAGATTATGATAAAAATACTTGTAGCAAGCGCAGAAGTAAAAAATAATCAAGATTTTTGCCAATTCCTTACAAATGATAAAAAATTTTTTATATATAACGCTTTTAATGATAATGAAGTTTTAGATAAATATATAAATTTACAACCTGATATTTTAGTTATTGGTACTAGTTTAGGAGTTTCAAATTGTATAAACTTAATTAATAGAATATCTACTTTACAAGATGCATTTAATAGTTGTTATACATTTATTGTAGCGACTGATAATGAAGCTTCTAATATTACTAGTCACTTAAACAACTTTTCAAAAATATATAAAATACTATACAAGCCTTTTAATATAGTTAAAACATTAAATGCTATTAATGAAATTACTCCTACCTTAGGAATATCTGAATTAACTTTTGATGATATTATCCCTATTTTTCTTTTGCTTAATTTAAGTATATCTTCAAAAGGATCTATATATCTTATGGACTCAATTATGGCTTGTTATTATATTCCATTTTTATCAAAAAATCTGGAAACCACAGTTTATAGAGAAATAGCTCAATATCACAATACTACAACCAATAAAGTTCGCTCAAATATTGCTAATACTTTACTGACAATAGATACCAAATGTTTAGATAGAGTCAATATTCCATTATTAAAATTATTTAATTTTAAAGATAATACTACTCCTAAGCAATTTATTGAAATACTATCAACATATTTTAGGCATAAAAATAAATGATTAATGGCTTTTATTCCATCAATCATTTATTTTTTAATATCTATCTTCTTTATAAGTTTTTATAACGTTTACTATTTTTTCATTATATGGCTTAATCAAAAGTGAATTAAATTTTGTTCCTATAACTTTTGATATATTAGTAAGTTTATCTATATCGTTTTCTGTTATTTCATTTTTACTATCTAATATATTAAATACAGGCATTTTCCATTTTCCAAGTGTTTCTCCTACTTTTTTTGCTACATTTAAACCATTTAAACCATTTGATTCATATTTTGCGAATACCATTGCAGGATTTAATTTAATAATTTCATTTAGTGCATCTTGTTCATTTGTACATATTCCTACAACTTCTGCATAATCTAATTCATTTATAACATTTACTATATCTTCTGTTGTTTTTTCATCATCATAAGCTATTAATATTTTTATTTTATCTATCTTGCAACTTTCTTTCAAATTAAATTTTTCTTGTTCAAGAGCATTTCCTAAACATCTATCAACTCCATTTTCTGTTATAATTATATCTGCATTTGGTAATATAACTATGCTCTTTTCAAAATCTTTTTGTTTTTTATACCTAACTGTTCCAATATTTTCAAATTTTCTTAATGATTCTACTTTTTCTTCTAGTTGTTTTTCAGTTACTTCAAATTCAGCTTTATTTAACAAGGCCTTTTCTCTTACAGGCATAAATTTTAAAAATTTCCAATTATCTATTTTATAATTATTTAAAAACTCTCCTAGTTCATCAAGTTTATCAATGTTCTTTTTACTTACTACTGTATTTATAGCAATTTTTACACTTTTATTCTTTGTTTTTTCCAAAAGTTGTTTTATCAATTCGAAATGATTATTTTCTTTTCCAAGCTCTAGGTTTATTTCATTTGAGATTGAATCAATAGATAAATTTAGATAATCTAGATTATCTATTATATCTTTTGTATATTCATTATCATTTTGTGATAAATAAATTCCATTTGTAACTAATTTGCAGTTAATTCCCTTTTCTTTCGCTTTTTTTATTAACTCATTTAATTTTGGATAGAGAACTGCCTCTCCTCCTGTCCATGTTATATCAGTTACTCCATTATTTGCAAGATGTTCTAATACTTTTTCATCTTTGTCGTAGTCTAACTCTCCAATATTAGAAAAACCAAAACAATACTTGCAATTTTGATTACATCTTGTTGTTATCTTCCAACATACCTTTTGCTTTTCCATATTTCAACCTCATTTCTTTTTTACTATCAATATTATATATTATAATAAGCAAAAAGTATATTTGAAAAAATCTATTGTATGTTAGATTTTTTCAATATAAAAAGGGAATATCTAATTTTAAATATCCCCCTAATCTTCTTTCAAATATTTTTTTATAAATATCTTATCTATTTTTGTTAAATACTTTTCTAGATAAACAACACTTATCTTCATTTTTGGTAGTTGTATTGGTAATTTGACTTCATAAACTTCTTTATTTTTTATTGCCTCGTTTGCTGCATCTCTTATAACATATCCTATTCCTTGTCCTTGTTTTACTTCCTCAATTCTCATTTCTGTAATATCTGATTGTATATCTGCCTGAATTTGTACATTATATTTTTTTAATAATTCTAGTAATTTTTTAGTTGAACTTGATTCTTTATCATTTAATATATACTTATAATTTTCTAATTCCTTTATATCTTTTATTTGTATTAATTCTTTAGAAATAAATACATTATCGATTTCTTTTAATTCTTTAACTTCCATTTCTGCTTTAGTTATAGGTATAGCACTCATAATCGCAAAATCAATTTTATGTTTTTCTAGTAATTGAGTTAAATTTTCATATCCTGTTTCACCTATTATATCTATTTTTACATCAGGATAATCTTTCTTCATTTTAGTTATACACTTTGACAAATACGAAATAGCAATATGAGATGGACAACCTATTGTAATCTTTGCTTTTGAAATATCGTTATTTTGCATTATAGAATTTTCTGCAATTTCTATTTGTTTAATCTCATCACATACAGAATCATATAACTCTTTCCCAGCTTTCGTTAAAGCAGTTCCTTTATTCTCTCTGTAAAAAAGCTTTACACCTAAATTTTTTTCTAAATTAGTTATATGAGAACTAATTGTAGGTTCCGTTACATATAAAATTTCACTTGCTTTCTTAAGGCTTTCCGTTTCAGCAAGAACACAAAAAACTTTATATAAATTAAAATTTGTATTTGACATAGTGAAAACTCCCTTCACAAATGTTATTATAACATATTATGTCAATTATTGCAAATTTCATATTATCTTAAGGAGTTTTTCAAGTTCTATCTCTGCTTTTTTTACAAAATAATCATTGTAATCTACTGGAAGATCTAATTTATTTAATTCTTTTTTTACTTTTTCTATAGTATTAAGTTTCTCATTATTTTCTTTTAACTCTATTTCTATAAGTTTATCGCCTTTTATAATATCTTTAACCTGTATTTCTAGTTCTCCATTTTGAAATATAGTTCCTTTTTCTTTTATAGTCATTAATTGTTTATATCCTATTGCCTGTAGAAAATTTTTTCCATCTTCTGCATTCATTATTTCACACTCTATTTTTTCTTGATTTACGATTTCACCATTTTGAATAATATCTTTTTTCTTAATAGTAATTCTAGGGTTACTTTTAGTTATTACATTTTTTGCCTTTTTTTCAAATTCTCTTATTATTATAGATTGACTTAATATCTGTCTTATTGATGATACATTAATTTCTATATCCTTTGGTACATAGTAAGTGTCAGTTAATAAATATTCATTAACTTGCTTAAATCTCTTTTCTTCCAGTATTTTGATAATTTCTTTTATACTACACTTTAGTTTTACTGTTATCTCATTATTCATCTTTTTATACCTTTTTCTATATAAAATAAAATTAGATAGTAAAGTTTCCTTCACCATCTCTTTTTTATCCATTTTTTATTGGAATGGTAAAACCTCTTCTTTCATATTTTCTAAATCATAATATATTATTATCAAATTTGTCAATATCTTTATTTTTCAATAGATTAAATAAAATTTTTATTTATAAACTATTTGTATAATCTAATAATAATTCATTAGGAGTTACATTGAAGCATTTTGCAAAACCACAAATTTCATAATCCACTACTGTTCTTTTTCCTTTTTCTATTTTATAAATAGATTGTAAAGGAATGTCTATTCCTAAAAGCATTAAATTGTCTGAAAGGCTACTATAAGTATAGTTGTTTATTTCTCTATAATATCTTATTTTTTCACCTATAATATTTTTAGTTCCATTATCATTCTTCCTAGAGTTCCTCATCGCGTTTCCTCCCAAAATCAATATTGGTTTGATTTTATTACAATATTAATGATTTCTTTCTCCACACGCGTTTAAAAATATTATGCTTATATATTGACTAAAATATACCAATTAATATATAATATTTAAAATTTTATGAAAGGAGTTTTATATATGATTTCTTGTAATAATGAGGATTTCGAAGTTGATGATGATATAGATGATATAGAAAAATCAAAAATTTTATTTATTCAAACACATATGGAATCTGGATGTAAAATAGCATCTGTAACTGATGAATATATTTCAATAAAAAACAATAGAAAAAAACTTATAGATAAATTACTTTCATATATTCCTGAAGAAAATATAGCAGATGTAAAATCTATTTTAGATGATATAGATACAACATATAATCAGCAATCTTCTGAAGAATTTGATTGTGTTTTAGGTCTTATATTTGATAGAATTTATATGTTGCCTGAATTAATGTCAGTTCGATCATTAAAAAAGACTTCTAAAAAAGTTCAAAAATAAAAAGCCTATTATATAAATAAACTTATATAATAAACTTTATTAATTTATAAAATAAGATAAGTTTTCTCAATTAGTACTCTGATAAGCTTATCTTGTTTTAACTTTTATTTACATATTCTACAATATCTGTCAATTTACACTGAAAATAATTGCATAGCTTTGCCAAAATAATCATATCTAGTTCAATTAAGTCTCCTGTCATTAGTCGTTTTATTACTCTAAAATCGGTTTCAATATCTCTTGCAATTTGATTTATGCTTATATTATTTTGTTTTAATATGTCTTCTAGTTTGAAAAGATAGTATCCATTTTCTAATGCAATTTTGACCATTATATAATTTCTCCTTTTCAAATAATTATATAAGGTTAATTTTTTACTGACTACTGATTGTGAAATCAGTGTACTTTTGTTTTTTTATTTTTTTACTATTTTTTATTGACAAAATAATAAAAAATATCTAAAATAAATTTAGCTGATTAAAACTATATTTTTTATTCGTTAACGACAAAATAGCAGAATTAATGATTCTGCTATTTTTATTTATTTCTTTATTTTTTTAATACAAGTTATATTATAGAACTGAACATCACTATTATTGTCATTTTTCGATATTAAATATGATTTCTTATTTTTATCTATATAAACAACTTTTCCTTTCTCATTTGTACTTATTATAACCACTTCATCATCTACATCAATCTTTTCGTTTCCTTCTTCCATTAAATGCTCCATTCTATTACAAATAGTTTATATATCTATTACTATATTACATATATTATCATAAAAACAAATAATTGGCAACTAACTATCTGTTCTACTTATTGTAATTTGTCTCTCACTTACTTTACCAAATTTATAATTTTTGTTGCCACTTTTTCAATAAATTTCTCATCAT
>CANQYG010000047.1 GCA_947628015.1 uncultured Clostridia bacterium | reverse complement strand
CATAATAATAGAAAAAAGTATAATAATCAATTACTTAAAATAGTAATTAACTATTATACTTTTATAGTACCAAAAACCTCTTATATTTATTACTTTTTAATAAATATATCGAGGTCTTTTTAATCTCTATGCACTTTTTAGTTCTAATCTTATTTTATCACCAATCATTGCAATAAACTCGCTATTTGTTGGCTTTCCTTTATCTGCTGAAATAGTATAACCAAATATACTCTCTACTGTTTTTGCATCTCCTCTACCCCACGCTACTTCTATTGCATGACGAATTGCACGTTCTACTCTTGATGGAGTTGTATTATATTTAGATGCTATTTCAGGATAAAGTTCTTTTGTTATTTGATTAATAACATTTATATTATTTACTACCATAATAATTGCTTCTCTTAAGAATTGATAACCTTTTATATGAGCAGGTACTCCTACTTCGTGAATTACATTAGTTACCAATGCTTCTAGATTTTCTTTTTCATCTTTTTTAGTAACTTGTATATATTGTGATTTCAACTCTCTAGAGCTAGTCATCTCTTTTTTTAGTTCTTCTGGATTATAGTTCTTTATTTCTTTTATTCTATCTATTAATACTGATATATCAAACGGCTTTACTATATAATAATCTGCTCCAAGTGCAATAGCCTTTTGAGTAATCTTATCTTGTCCTACTGCTGAGACCATTATATATATTGGAACTTTGCCTAATGATATCTTGCTTAATCTTTCAAGAACTCCAAGTCCATCTAAATGTGGCATTATAACATCTAATAATACTACATCAGGCTTAGTTTGAATTATCTGGTCATAAGCTTCTTCTCCATCACTTACTAATCCTATAACTTCTAAATCACTATCATTATTTAAATAATTTTTTAATGTATTTCCAAACTCATAATTATCATCTGCAATTAAAACTCTAATTTTATCACTCATATTCACTTTTGTTTCCCCCTAAAAAATATTTTTATTTTGTAAAATTTTACCACTTCATTATATATTTTTTTCTTCAAGAATACAAGTGATTTTTCTAATTTTTTCCAACTTTCTTTTAAAAGCTTAATTTTAGTGCAAAAAATCGCATAATTTTTTTCGACTTTATTTTTAATTTTTTATAAATTTTCTTCTTGTATGTATATATTTTCCCCAGTTATAACGCAGTTTTCCACTATTTTTATATTATTTAATAATTTTTCCTTACTTTGATATTCTGATTCAAGTTCTAATTCTACATAATTATCATAGTTTGTATTTTTTATATTTATATTTAACTTTTTACACCAGTAAATTACATCTTTTTGACTGTCATATTCTACCTTTATTTTATATCTAATTCCTTTTACTTTATTTACTATCTCTGCTTTGTCTATCGCGTTATTAGTAACTTCCATATAACTTCTTACTAACCCACCTGTTCCAAGCAATATTCCACCAAAATATCTTGTAACTATTACTAATACATTTTGCAAATTTCTCTTTTTTATTATATCTAGCATTGGTGCTCCTGCTGTTTTACTAGGCTCTCCATCATCACTACATTTTTCAAAATTTTCTACAACATAAGCATAGCAATTGTGTTTAGCATCATAATATTTTTTACTTATTTCTTTGATTTTTTCTTCCGCTTCCTCTTTAGTTTCTACTGGAAATACACTTGCTATAAACTTTGATTTTTTTACAGTTATTTCAGCATAAACATCACTACTAATTGTTCTCAATTTTTTAGTCTCCTTTTTAATCAAATACAATTAATGGAACTTCCATTTCATTTTTCGTTAATCCACTATGTGTTGATTTTTGTTCATCATTTCCTACAATTTCTCTTGACAAATATGTTTCTAATCTTATTCTTGTATCTGATTTTGCTATAGCTATATAATCTCCTATAAAATCATCAATTTTTTTGTGCTTTTCACCATATCCTAAAAAATTATTTTCAAGAAACTCTTCTTTAGAATATAAAATATATTTATCTTTAAAAATTTTATTAAATTCTTCTTCAAATTCTTTTGCTTTATCATTTTTCACAAAAAATGCAATCATTCTATCTTCTAATGTTGGTGGCATTATTAAATATTCTTGTATTTTTTCTAAGTCTAATATATCTACTGTTTCATTTATATTTTGATGCCCATGATCTGCTGAAAGGATTACTAATGTATTTGTATCTTTTAGTCTTTTTAACATTTTTTCAAATTCTATTTCTGTTTCTAGTATAAATTCTTTTGTTTCTTTTGAATAACAACCATTTTTATGATTTATTGAATCTGGATTATTATTATATGCCATTATAAATTTACTTTCATTATTTTTACACAATTTAATGATATTTTTACACATATCATCTATTGTATCTGATATTATTGTTGTATTACCCTTTTTTGCACAGTAGCTTGGTATAATTTCATAAGTCTTTATATTTTGTTCTTCAATTTGTTCATATACTGTCTTATATCCTATAATATCTGATATTTTCAAATTATTTACTTTTACTTCTTCACCTGTATAAGTATCAGTTTCACGCAATACATCAATACATCTACCATATTCTTTAAAATATTGGGACCAACCTATCCACCCTGTCTCAATAGGAGGTCTTCCTGAATAATATGTTGTCATTGCAGCTACTGTAGTTGATGGATACACTGATGTTATTGTGTCTATTTTGTTCTTTAAAAATATTCCATCTGGAGAGTTATGTTTTAAAACATTTTCTCCCATTCCATCTAATATAATTAAAACAACATTTTTATATTTTTTCTCTAATAGTTTATCTATTTTTTCTAAACCATTATATTTTGTTTCTACTTTATAATTTTTTAGTATTGATGTTATTAGATTTAATATACTATGTTCATAATTTGGCATTAATATATCTTTTTCCATAAATTACCTCTTTTATTTTTTAATTAAGCCCTGAAGTATATCCTGTAGAATATGCTATTTGTAAGTTAAATCCTCCAGTATAAGCATCTACATCTATTATTTCTCCTGCAAAAAATAACCCATTTACAATTTTAGATTCCATAGTTTTTGGATTTATTTCCTTAATATTTATTCCACCCTTTGTAACAATAGCTTCTTTTATATCTCCAAATCCTCCAATTTCTATTTCAAAACATTTAAGTATTTTTTCTAATCTTGTTCTTTCTTCTTTTGTTATTTCATTTATTTTTTTGTTTTCATTAATTTTGCTAAGTTCTATTACAACCGGAATTAATTTTTGTGGTAATAAATCATTTAAACTATTTTTTATATCTTTATTTTTTTGTTTTTCAAAGTCTCTTAAAATTCTAGCATCTAATTTTTCTTGTGATAGTGCTGGTTTTAAATCTAATATTACTTTTACATTTTGAAAATCATCTTTTCTTAAATGTGCTGATGCACTTAATATTATAGGACCAGATACTCCAAAATGAGTAAATAGCATTTCTCCAAAATCTTCATAAATTACTTTATCATTTTCAACTAATTTCATAGAAACATTTTTTAAACTTAATCCTTGAAGTCTTTTACAAATATTTAATGAATTATTTTTTGCCTTAAGTGCAACTAAAGATGGTCTAATTTCGGTTACAGTATGACCTAATTTTTTTGCAATTTTATATCCATCACCGTTTGAGCCTGTTGTAGGATAGCTCATACCTCCTGTAGCCAATATTACTTTATCAGCATCAATAACCTCTTTATCAGTTTTTACACTTATTACTTTATTATTCTTTACAATAATTTCCTTTGCTTGACAATTTGTAATTATAGTTACCCCTTTTAATTTTTTTATCAAAGCTTCTAGCACTGTATATGAGCTATCACTTACTGGAAATACTCTATTTCCTCTTTCTACCTTTATTGGAATATCAAGTAATTTTATAATATCTTCATTATTAAAATTTTGAAAAGCACTATATAAAAACTTTCCATTACCAGGAATATTTTTATAAAAATCCGATATATCTACTGCATTTGTAATGTTACATCTGCCTTTTCCTGTTATTAAAAGTTTTTTTCCTAAACTATTCATTTTTTCAATTAATACAACTTGATTTTTTCCTTTATTAGCACTTATGGCGGCAAGCATTCCTGCTGGACCGCCACCTATAACTACAACTTTCATTTTTTAATCCTTTATTAACTTTTCTACTGCTTTCATTAATCCTAATTTTCCATATTCATATGTAAGTCCACCTTGTTGAAATGCCATATATGGCTCTCTTAATGGTCCATCACAACTTAGCTCTATTGATGAGCCTTGTGTAAATGCTCCTGCCGCCATTATAACTTGGTCAACATATCCCGGCATATCTCCTGGAATCGGGCTTGAGTTTGAATCAATTGGTGAACCTTCTTGAATTCCTTGACAATATTTTATTAATTTTTCTCTGTTATTAAATTCTATTGTTTGAACTATGTCAGTTCTTGGTTCATTCCATTTAGGAGTAGTTTTATATCCTAACTTCTCCATTACCTTGCTTGTAAGTATTGCTGTTTTTAAACTACTTGCAACTACACTTGGAGCAAAGAACAAGCCTTGCAGTATAAGTTTATTCATACCTAAAGTTGGGCCTACTTCTTTGCCTTCCCCCGGAAGTGTCAACCTTTCTGCAACTAATTTTATTAATTCTTTTTTACCTACAACGTAAGCTCCATTTGGAGCAATTCCTCCACCTAAATTTTTTATAAGTGAGCCAACTAAAATATCTGCTCCTAAATTACTTGGCTCTACTACATTAGTAAATTCTCCATAGCAATTATCTATCATTATAATAACATCTTTGTCTACTTTTCTAATAGTTTTAATAACTTTCTCTATTTTATCAAGAGTTATACTTTTTCTTGTACTATAGCCTCTTGAACGTTGAATTTCTATTAATTTAATTTTTTCTTGTGATAATTTACCTTCTATTTTTTCATAATCAAAATCATCATTTACCAAATCTATTTGCTCATAATTTATACCAAATGATTTTAATGAGCTAGGATTTTCTTTAATTCCTATTACTTCATCTAAAGTGTCATAAGGCTTTCCTGAAATAGATAAAAATACATCTTTCGGTCTTAAAAGTGCAAATAATGTTACAGTTAATGCATGTGAGCCAGATACAAATTGTCCTCTAACTAAGCTATCTTCTGTACCAAATATTTGACTATATATTTTTTCTATAACTTCTCTACCTAAGTCATCATAACCATATCCTGTTGTTTGGTTAAAATGTACCTCTGATAAATTATTATCTTTAAAAGCTTGCAAAACTTTAATAGAATTTACTTCACAAATTTTATCTACTTTTTCTAACTCTTCTTTAACTTCTTTTTCTGAATTATTTACTAATTCAATTATTTCATCTTTTACAAACATAATTTTCTCCGATTAAATTTATATATTTTCATCTCCACAATAAATTGGAAGTCCTACATTAGTACCTATTTCATAATATTCACCTAAAAAGTTTACATCATTAAAAGAAATTTCATAAGTAGGCTCTTTTATTATTTTTCCAGTAATATCTATTATTCCCCATTTTCCGTCTTTCTTTATACCAGCATAATTTTCTTTTTGCTCTGAAACAAAATCATATTCGCAATTTACAACAATTTTTCCTTCACTATTTTTAAATCCCCATTTATCATTTTGTTTTACTGCATATAAAGCATTTTCTGGGAATAACTCTTTGTAAGTTATTTCATTTCCATCTAATGTATAATATTTTACATCTGAATTTGATAAAATTTTGACATATTTTTCTTCTTTTATAAATGATGCGTTTTCTAATCCCTCTTGAACTTTTCCTTGACTATTTATTACTAATGTTTTGTTTGTATCCATTAAGGTTGCTTGAAGGCAATCTGCTCCATCTACATTTTGTATTGTATTATATTGTAGTGGTACAACTATTTCTCCATTTGCTTTTATCAATCCTGTTTTAGAGTCATTTGTTGCTATAAATAAATCATCTTTAAAATATTCTAAATATGAATATTCATCTTTTAAAAGAACATTATCATTTTTATCTACAATATTATAATTGTTATTATTATCTATTATAATGCTATAATTATCTGAAACTTTTTCTTTACTAGAATTTTCTGTGTTTACTGTATTTCCATTTTTGTCAAATATAACTGTGTTTTCGCCTTTAAAAGCATTTATATATTCTCCTCCTACAATTATATCGTCATAATCTATTGGAATAACGCAATTTCCTTCTAAATCATATACACCAAAAGATGTATTCTTTTGTACTGTTAAAAGCGTATTAGTTCTATCAAAGCTTATACTTCTAAAGTCATTTTCTATCACTTCATTAGAATTTTTCATTAAACCATATTTTCCATTTAAAGATGTTATAAAATAAACATCTTTGCTATTTTCGATTTCAGTAATTCTGCTTATTTCATTATAAATAGTATCTAACATCATTTTTCCATTAGTTTTAGCATATCCGTATTTATAACCATCATCTGTTTTTATTCTTAAAATAAACCCTGCATCTTCATATTTCTTTTCTTCACTATAATATCCATCTGAAGTTATATCATCATAAGCTGTGTCAATTATCCTTGTTCCTTTTATATTAATTACACCATACTTTTCTTGTTCTTTTACTTTTAAATATCCTTCTTTATAATCAACAGATGAAATATCTTCATATATAGCATCTGTTATTTTATTTCCTTCAAAATCTATTAATCCATATAAGTTTCCTTCTTGATATTTTAATACATTTTTTTCATAAGGAACTAAACTTGTTATTGCTTTTATTGATATAGCATCAACATTGTTATAGCTTGTCCATTTTTGATTATTAGATGAATCTACAGCTTTCCAAGTATCATTCTCAGAATTAACCAAGCAAATAAATGTATCCTTTGTTGGATTTGGAATCTTTATTCCATCATATTGTGGCTCAATTACTACTGTTCCTTCTTTATTTATTACACCATATTTATCATTTTTTTCTAATACATAATAATTTACATCTGATTCTTCTATCTCATCTAATTTAATAGAATATTTTGCATTTCTTCCTACTATAAATCCTGTTACTAATCCTATAATTAAAATTATTATAAAAAGTGTTACTGGTATTAAATAATTTCTTTTTCTTTTCATAATAAAAACATCCTTTCTTGATTTGTTAAAACATATAAAAATTATTATATATTATATAGCTTAAACTACCTATATGTCAATTATTTCTTGTGCATATACATATCTTAAATTGTTACTTAAATTTTTAACATAAGTAAATAATTTTAAACTTGAAGTATTATTATTTTCTATAATACTTTTTAAATTTTGTTTTTCAATTATCTGATTAAAACTTACTTTATATTTTTTTACTTTATCATTTACAGTATAAATAATTTCATCTCCAATTTTTAAATCTTTCAAATTAGCAAAATAATTTTTTTCTTTTCCATAATTAAATGCAATTAAAGCAATATTATCTCCTAATATACTAGTATCTTTGAAATGACCTACATAATCATCAGTTGGAGTGTCTCCATCTATTTCATTTATATTGGCTTTAAGTCCTAAAGATTTAATTTCTATAGTCCATTTTTCTATTTCTTTAATTTCTTCATCTAGACTATTAGTAATATTAATGCTTGAATTATTTATATTTGAAGTTTTGGGATAATTTATAATAGAAATTATAATTAAAAAAATAATAGACGAAATAAAAAATGATAATATGTTTACATTTGATTTTTTAAAATTTATCATATAAACATATTACCATATTTTTACATCATTTGTAAATATTTTTTATAAATATCTTTTAATTTTTAAATATTTGACTTTATTATGTAAATATGTTAAAATAGATTCATTGTAACTATAAAATTTTAAGTTTCATTTTTTAGGAGGAAACAAAATGAAGAAACAGTCAAATAAAGACATCAATGGAATTGAATTTTCAATGAAAGAAAATGACGAAAAAGAAAGCTTAGAGAATAAGAAACCTCAAAACAAAAAACGGAAACTCCATTCTTTAAGAACATTTTTACTTGTCATTTTATGCATTTGTGCAGTAATAATTACTGTATTAGAATGCAAGAATTATGTGGAAACGCGGTCTCATTCTAAAGAATTAATGGATTGGTTATCAAAAGGAGTTCCTACTGAAACATTAGTATCTGAAAGTGGGACACCATTTGTTACATTTCCTAATTCACTTCTTCCAGTATCATCCTTTCCACCAGATGGGAAAAAACAAGTACCTAGTGACATTGTATATTATCCATGGGACAAAGAAGACAAATTGATATTGCATTTTAAATTTGCCTTTAAGTACTATAAATATGTAGACATATTCAGTATAACGTCTCCTAGTGGAAAGAAAATACCAGTAGAAAAAGATCCAAATAACCTTTATTTCTACTTCATAGAACTCTCTGAAGAAGGTACTTACACAATTAAATATCGTTTTTATAACGACCTTTCAGATCCTGAGCATCTTACCACTTATACTTCATTTTATTACTTGAAAGATTAAATAATCTAAAAATTAAACTTAATATCAAAAAATGGATGCAAAGTTTGCATCCATTTTTTGATTATTCTATATAACTATTTATTTCCATCTTTTTCTGCCATATAGCAAGCTAAGTCTACTAGTTTATTAGCATATCCCCATTCGTTATCATACCAAGCAACTAACTTAACAAATGTATCTGTTAATTGAATTCCTGCTTTAGCATCAAATATTGATGTATGCTCATCACTTATGAAATCTGATGAAACAACGTCATCTTCTACATATTCAATAATTCCTTTCATAGAGCCTTCTGCTGCTTCTTTCATTGTTTTGCATATATCTTCATAAGTTGTTGGTGTAGCTAAATTACAAGTTAAATCAACTACTGAAACATCAAGAGTTGGTACTCTAAATGCCATTCCTGTAAGTTTTCCATCAAGTGATGGTATAACTTTTCCAACTGCTTTAGCTGCTCCTGTTGATGATGGTATTATGTTTCCTGATGCAGCTCTACCACCTCTCCAATCTTTCTTAGATGCTCCATCAACTGTTTTTTGTGTAGCAGTTGTTGAGTGAACTGTTGTCATTAATCCATCTACTATTCCATATTTATCATTAATTACTTTAGCTAAAGGTGCTAAACAGTTTGTTGTACAAGAAGCATTAGAAACAATATTCATTGAAGTATCATATTTTTTTTCATTAACTCCCATTACAAACATTGGAGCATCTTTAGATGGTGCACTAATTACAACTTTTTTTGCTCCTGCATCTAAATGAGCTTGTGCTTTTTCAGTAGTAGTAAATACTCCTGAACATTCAAGTACATAATCTACTCCATCTTGTCCCCATGGAACATTATGTGGATCCATTTCATTATATACTTTTACTTGTTTTCCATTTACTGTTAATGTGTTTTCTTCTCCTTTAACTTCTCCTTCAAATCTTCCATGAATTGTATCATATTTTATCATATATGCCATATAATCAGCTGTTATAAAAGGATCATTTATAGATACAACCTCTACATCTTCCTTTTTTAAAGCTGCTTGAAATGCTAGATTTCCAATTCTTCCAAATCCATTAATTCCTATTTTGATTGACATAATTAAATCCTCCTTAAAGTTTAATTGTCTTTAACGACAAATTGATTCTATTACAAAACAAATTACATTTCAAGTAATTTTTAACAATATTTCAACTATATTTTTATCAAAAAATTCAAAAAAAATACTACCTAATAAAATTAAGTAGCATTTTAATTAATACTTAAATTATAAATTAACATTTAATTCTGGTATTTCTTGCATTTCTGCCTTTTGTCTTGGTCTTAAATGAAAACCTTTATCGTAGTATATTTCTTGATTCCAAAAATCACTTACTTCATTAAATATTTTTTGTTGATATGGTGTTAATTCAACTACTATTTCATGGCATATAAAACTTTTAAAGCTTGACCAAGGGCTAACTTTTGCTGGAACTTTTGAATATGCTTTTGTTTCATTTTCTTCCATTTTTGTTTCCTCCTTTGTTACTCTCCAGTATAATATATTATTAATATACTATATTATTTTTTATTAATCAAGTTAATTTATACATTTTTTCATTACATTTTTATTTCCATTTTGTTACATTTTATTTACATTCTACAAATTAGATAAATCAAATTTTGGTACATATTCTTCTTCATGCTTTCCTAGCTCTTGCATATAGCCATTTTTTAAATCTAATGAATAAATATAATTTTCTATTTCTCTATACTCTCTTATTGATAACTTTCTATTTATTAAATCATCATCTTTAGCTTTATATGTTGGAAAATATTGTGCCATTATGCTTACAAATACTTTATCGTCAAAATTATCTTTTATCCATTTTAAAATATTTTTCGTATTTTTAATGTGATTTGGAAGTATCAAGTGCCTAATAATTACACCTTTTTGTATAATTCCTCTTTCATCAAATTTTACAGTTCCTACTTGATTATACATTTCTTTTATCGCTTTTGTTGCTATGTTAAAGTAATCAGGAGCATCTGAATATTTAATTGCAACTTCATCTAAATAATATTTTAAGTCTGGTAAATATACATCTATATATCCATTTAGCATTTTTATTGTATCTATATTTTCATATCCGTTTGAATTATATATTATTGGAATTTTTAGTCCATTTTCTTTGGCTATTTTTATACTATCTATAATTTGATAAACATACATTGTTGGCGTTACTAGATTAATATTATTTACATTCCTATTTTGTTGCTCTAGCATAATTTGAGCAAGTCTTTCTACTGAAACTTCTTTTCCAACATTTTCTTGACTTATATCGTGATTTTGACAATATATACATTTTAAATTACAGTTGCTAAAGAAAATCGTTCCAGAGCCTTCAGTTCCACTTATACAAGGTTCTTCAAATTTATGAACTGAAGCTAAAGCTATTTTCATTTTATCACTTGATCTACAATATCCTTTTTGTCCATTTAATCTATTTACTTTGCAATTCCTTGGACATATCATACATTTATCTAACATATTACCTCTATTTTCATAAAAAACTTTTTATATTATAGCACTTTTTTGAAAATTATGATATACTTTTTAAGTGTTTTTATATTGTTACTTAGGAGGTATTTCTAAAAAATGAAATTAGAAAATAGTATTTTTGAAGAAGATTATATAACAGGTTTCTCTCAAACTGGAATTCATAATGTTTTAACAAATAAAAGTATTCTATCTTTGATGGAAACAATTGCAGGTGCTCATTCTGGATATGTCAATTATTCTTTTTCAGAATTAGCCAAAGAAAATAAAGCTTGGATATTGTTAAATTGGAAATTACAAGTGCTAAAAAGACCTACTGCTGATGAGAAAATAACTATAAAAACTTGGGGAAGATTTAATAATAAACTTTTCACTATTAGAGATTTTAAAATGTTTGATGAAAAAGGCAATTTATGTGCTTTAGCAAGTTCTAAATGGTGCTTAATAGATATGCTTAATGGAAAAATTACAAAATTACCAGAAAATATACAAGAAATTTATCATGGATTTAGAGATGAATCTGTATTTAATATAAATGATTTACCAAAATTATCTATTCCAGAGAAAACGCCTGATAAATGTGATACTTATAAAATTAGAAGATTTGATTTAGATATTAATAAGCACGTTCATAATCTTAATTATTTAGATTATGCTTATGAACTTTTGCCTCAAAATGTTTATGATGATAATGAGCTTAATAATGTTGAAATTTCTTATAAAAAAGAAATTAAATATGGTGATACTATAAAATCTTTTTTATATACACAAAATGATATTTACAAAATTGTTATTAAAAGTGAAGATGAATCTACAGTTCATGCAATTATCAAGATATACTAATTTTATGATAATCTAAGTTAATTGTTTAATTTTTATTATCTAATTAAAATATATAGACTAGGAAATTGCTTTTCTAGTCTTTTTTCTTTATATATATAATATAAAAAAGTTACCGCCAATATGCATATTCTTAACAGCTTACTTGAATATAATTTTAAATAAAATAATGTAAAATCCTCTCCACTTAATCTTTATTAGCTACTAATTCGAACTTCATTTTTCATATTTTTTTATAAAAATACATCCATAAGTTATTTTTACTACCAGTCGTATTCCATCCTTTGAAAGTCACGACCGTCTTCTTTGTTAAAGAAATACATCTAGGAGCATCACCAGAGTCTGTCACTGTCTTACCATCATAGACAACAGAATAATAAGAACTCGACAAGTAAATGCCATTCGAACCCCACGCCGCAAAATAGGACCATACCAAATAATTACCAGCATCAAGTTCAATATTCTTTGTTCTCGACGAATCAGATATATGTGACTCAACATAAAATTCCGCATTCTCTCCGAATCGGATTTTTAGCCGTGATACAACCTCCATCATAATATCCCTTCTGAATCGTATATGATTTACCTGCATTCAATGTTACATTTGGTGAACCTCTATTTGCCATACTTCCACTTACCTTTGCTCCTTTTACATACGCTGTTTTTCCTGTTAATATATCTCCTGCTCCCGCTGTCGCATCTGATGTTGCTGTTCCTGTCACTCCTAAAAATGTTTGCCCTTGTAACGTTTTACTCTTTATTTCATTTTCTGTTCCTACTATTATCTTTGTACTCTGGG
>CANQYG010000046.1 GCA_947628015.1 uncultured Clostridia bacterium | reverse complement strand
GTATGGGAAACTACTGTAGAAAGAATAAAAAATAATGAATATGATAATTTACCAAAAATATCTGAAAGTCCAATTTTGCATGTAAGACCTCATGCCAAGAATTCTAATGATACATATCCTACTTCAGACGGAAAACAAGCTATAAAAAAATGTTTTTGGCTAAATGCAAGCTATATAAAAGAACAAATAAAAAGAAGCGAAAATTAATTTTCGTTTCTTTTTATTTGAATACTAAGTATCTCCGTTTGCTTCTCTATCATATCATTCATGATTAAATTCTCATATGGATTCTGAATTACTTCTGGTATATATTCGTCCTCATTTATTCTATTCATATTTACCATATATATATAATAATCTTCCTTTATTTTTTTGGAAGTTGCAATTTCATTTCTAGTTATATAAATTCTATCGTTTGAATATGATTTTACTTCAATGTATATTGGATTACCATTGTTTTCATCTTTAATAGATACAATATCATATCCTAAAGAGACATCAATATTTGATACTTTTACTACTTTATCAAATGATTTTACTCTATTTTTTTCATATTTTAACACAAATTCCTCAGCTATTTCCCCTTGTTCTTTTTGTTTTTGTAAAATATTATTTAATTGATTTAAAGATAGTCCTTTTTCAATTATAAAATATCTCTTATATCTATTATTAATTTTATACAAATTTATATTATTTGTTACAATTTCTAAAACACCATTATTTATAAAAAAATTTCTTAATCCACTATATATAAGTGCGATTTCAGAATTAGAAATATATAGCTCATTATTGTACTCTTGAATTTTTTTGCAATCTATCAGCTCATCTAAACTACCATCATTATTTAATCTATTCAAAAAGCTTTTAATAAAAATATTTTTTTCTTTAACTTTTTTACCTCCATTACCTAGTAACTTATATGTATTATCATTTTTATCAATTATATTTAAGTATTCTAAAATATAAATATGATTATCAAAAAAATCTATATTATTATTTTTTATTTTCAAACAATACTGTTTAATAGTATTTTCATTTTTAATATTTTTTTCGATAGCTTCAATTATAGAAATAAATAAATCATAACTAATATCTATATTTTTAAGTTTCTCTATTAACATACTTTTTTAATAACTCCTTAATATCATCTATATCTATTTCCATATCAAAATAATTTGAAAATAATGGAATTTCTTCACTTTCAATAAGTTTTTTCATGTTTTCTTCTTTAATCTTTAATCTTTCATCTATTATATCATCTATTGAATTTTCTGCTCCTAAATAATAATAATTTATTATATCATCCTTTTTCAGCCCATACCTATGTATTCTATCTTTAGATTGTATAAAAGTCGCAGCATTAAAATTTCTCTCCAGATAAATTGCATTATGGCAAACTTTGTGCAAAGAAATAGACTCTGAAGCAGCATATGGATTTGCTATTAATACTTTTAAATCAGAATTATTATCATTAAATCTAGCAACTATTTTTTCACGAGTTAATACATTTCTCTCATCAAAATCACTTTCAACAGGTGTCTCTCCATATAGTAATTCGCTTTCTATATTGTTTTGATCAAATAATCTTTTTATTAATAATAAATTATCAATATAATTAGCCCATATTACAACCTTTTCTCCTCGCAGTAGTATTTTTTTAGTCAATTCTACACAATATAAAAATTTATTAGGTATATAATTATACGTATTAATTAAATTTATTAAATTAATATTTGATATTTCAATATCGTATTCATTAAGCTCTTCAATCGGCTTCTTTAATAAATATGGATTTGTAGCAGCTTGCATTAATCTTATAGTTTTTGCTTTTGAAAATGGAGTTAATTCTATATCTCTATTATATTTACTAAATATCTCACTTACTAATAAATGATAAATCTCTTGTTGTTTTTCATCCATTTTTACATGTATTAATGGATTTTCAATAGGAATAGGCATATTATCAAAATCACTCTTCTTAATTCTAATAAAAAACGGAGATATATCATTTATTAATTTTGGAATCATCGATTTCTGAGTTATAGTAGCATCTGGCTGAGACATTGATGATAATTGAGCTTTATTAAATTTTATTATTTTCCTTTCTGGCCAAATAAACTCATATAAATTATATAAATCTAAATAACCATTAGGAGCAGGTGTTCCTGTTAATACCACTTTTGACTTTGCATACTTAGCTAATTTTAAAATTGCTGGTGCTATTTGAGCATCCATGCTTGTATTCTTAATTTTATGAGCTTCATCTAGAACTACCATAACCTTTTCATTCTTAAGAAATGAAATAATATCTTCTACTGATGATGCAGCAGTTGGATAAGAAACCAATGTTAATTTCGAATGCATATGTCCTTGAAAATATCTTTCTCTGCTTTTCTTATCCATTCCTATTATTCTTTTTGAATCAACATTTTCTCCAAAACAATTTGTATATTCATCCTCCCATGGTCCAAACGCATTTAATGGTGCTATAACAAGAATTTTATCAATTCTTTTCCTATCATCTTCTCTTAAATTATTCAAATATGTGTATGCCCCATATACAATTGACGTTTTACCTGCACCTGGAACTGAAAAGTTACAAGCATTTTGTGAAAAAGCAAGATGATAAGCAGATAAAAATTGCAAACCATATAATGTTCTATTTTTCATATTTTTTTCTAAGGATTCCTTAAAATTCTTAAAATCAGAAACTTCACATTCATTATTTCTAATCTTTCTTGCTTTTTCTGTAAAATCCTTAAAAGCCTTTTCTTCTTCAAAATAATCTTGTTGTTTTTCTTTTATTTTATTAGAAAATTCGTAAGCAACATTATAATGTTTTAGAACTTTTTCAACGATTTCAATCAAATCTTTTTCTTCATAATTAGACTCATATTGTAATATTCTATCATCCTGATAAATTTTTTTAAAATTTTTACTCATTAAATAAACTATAACATCTTTTGTTAATGATTCAACATCTTCCGAAAAAGTTAGAATACTATCTTCTATCTCTATTTTAATCATTCTTCAAACCCTTTTCATTTATTTTTTTCAATTCCCAAATCATGCTACCCAATTCTTTTAATAAATTGGTAACCTCTTCACTATAGAAGGCTTCTGTGTTAGGATTAATTCCTTCAATTTTATATTTTGCCTCACTTAATAATTTAACAGGTTTATCATTATCCACTTTTGCTTCAACAATAGATTTACTTTTTCCAAATCCTTCTTTTATCTTATCTGAGATTTTTTCTGTCCATTCTTTATCTCTTGAACTCATTAAATCATCTATCTTACTTCCTGGATTTTCTTTTCTTAAATCATCAAATGATTTCTCTTCTTCTCTGCTTTTGTCTATTACATTTTTAGTTGTTTCTATATATGTCTTCCAAGCTTTTTCTGTTTTAAAAAAGGCATCCTTGTTAATACCAGTTACATATCTATAACTTTTCTCAGTATTAATATTTTCTAAATCCGCTCTTATATAATTAAATGATGCAATCTTTAAATCATTTAAATCCAATTCATCAGGATTCCAGTCAAAATCTTTTCCAAGTTTTCCAGCATCTACTTTTTTTATAGTTGAATATAAACCCAAAAATGGATCTTCTACTTCATCTAAACGTGTATATATACCACTATACCCTATATATTCCAAGAATTCATCCATCAAACGTTTCATATCATAATCTTTTTTTACATCATTAATACTATCATAACGCATCATTGTTTTTATTGCTTCGTCTGAAAATCCAGCTCCTTTTAATTGATCACATTTCAAATACTTTTCAATAGCATTATAACCAACTTTTTCTTCAGCTAATTGGACACTTAACTCTAATTCTAATAATTCTGAATCACTCAAATCTTTTTCTACAACTGCTGCAATAAAATATTTGCATTTTGAAACATCTGTCTTCTCATATTTTTTTGGATTTTTTTCTGCATCGTCAAGAATTCTATTTAGAAGACAAACTCTCCTATTCCCATCAGCAATTTTTCCATCTAATGTAATTACACCAGCAACATTTTGTCCTGATAATAAATCTTCCATTGTAGCTTCATTCTTTTTTTCATCCGATTCCCATAAAAATTCTTCTATTTGTTTTGCATCTTCAATTTTTTCAGGATTTAAATCTCTATATTCTTTTTCATAAGTTTTTACTCTACTAGCAATTCTTCCATTATAACGATTATATATTAAACAATCTAATGGAATTTTATATGCTGGCAAAGGCTTCATCTCCCCCTGTATTTTCACTCTTACTCCATAACCTTGTTCAATGTTTTTTTCATCCTGTATTATTTTCAAGATTTTTTCTTTCCTATTTTCTTTACTAAGTATATTTTTCATATTTACTCCTTTCCAAAAATAATATTTAATTGATTTCCCATCTTTTCTATTAATCCAACAACTAACGCATTTCCCATACAAAAATACCTGAATTTTTCTGGCATTCCCGTATTAGTCCAATTATCAGGAAAACCATTTATTCTTTCTGTTTCAATAGGTGTTAAAATCCTATAACATTTACTCTTTGGATCTTCTATAACATGAGTACTTCTATTTAAACTACCTTCGCTTGTTAGCATTGTTCTAGCTGGCTTATCTAATCCATCAGGAAAAGCTATTGCACCTTCTCTAAAATGATATTCATGTGGTGTTCCTGCTTTCCTTAATATATCTTTAGCTCCTTTTAAATAATTCCATTTTTCTAAATTATCACCTAGATTATATTTTTCACTAACTCCATCATATTCAATAATTTTACTTAATGGCTTTGCTTGCATTTCAGTAGGTATTACTTCTGTAGTATAAATCTTTCCATTTCTCATAATTCCGGAATTCTTAAATTCCATTTTAAAATTATCTGAAATATCTGACAAATCTTTATACTTAAATTCTATTTCTTTAGAGTTTAAGTTTGATTTTATTGGAAATTCCTTTATAAAAAAACCATCATCTTGAATTATATCTTCTAATGTTTTGTCTTCTATTGACTTATAATAATTAGTAGAATTTTTATATGCAAATATAAATGTTCTTCTTCTTCTTTGAGCGAATCCATAATCAGCAGCGTTTATTACTCTCCATTCAACAGAATAACCTAAATCATTGAAGCATGCTAATATTACGCCAAAATCTCTACCTCTCTGATTAGCAGGAGATTTTAATAATCTATCTACATTTTCTAATAATACAAATTTAGGTTGTTTGGCCTCCAATGTATCTCTTATTTGCCACCAAAGAACACCTTTTTTCCCTTCAATTCCTTCGGCTCCAGTATGTGCTACTGAATAATCTTGACAAGGAAAACCTCCTACTAAAAGATTATGATCTGGTATTTCACTTTTATTTATTGTTGATATATCTTCATTGACATATTTATTTTCTTTTCCAAAATGATTTACATAGCAATCAAATGCATATTGAGATTTCTTTCCTGGTTCCCATTGATTAGCCCAAACCGTATTCCAATCAGAATCAGATTTTTCTAATCCAACTCTAAATCCTCCAACTCCTG
Organism: uncultured Clostridia bacterium; assembly: GCA_947628015.1. Lineage (GTDB taxonomy): Bacteria > Bacillota > Clostridia > TANB77 > CAG-508 > CAG-793. Next base: position 7,384 of record CANQYG010000046.1, on the reverse strand, counting down.
CAAACAATTCACAAACTGTTTTTTTCATAAAATGCATCCCTTTCGTTGTTAATTATATAATTATTTTAATGTTTTGTAAAGATCTTTCGCTAAATTTATTATAAAATATTTTTAACAAAAGATCAACACTTTTCAATAATTTTTCTAATATAATATATCAAACATTTGTTTCTTTTTCAATAGTTTCTTCTAAATTTCTCAAAAAATTTTTATGCCTACAATTCATATGTTTTCTTCTTTTTCTTCTGTTCCTTTTCCTGTTCTTTTTCCTCTACTTGTTTCATCTGTTTTCTCATTTTAACTGCATTATCTACAACCTCGTCACACATATTAATTTCTTTCTTAACCTTTTTTAGTTGTTCTGTAACTTGTATTATCTGCTTTGTAATTTGGTCTTTCTCACTTTCATTCTCCGTATTTTCTATTTTATAATACAATCTATTTCTAGTATTTAATATCTCTTGCTTGTCTCGTAGTTTCTTGTTTTTCAAAACATCAACATTTTGTGCTATCTCTAATTTATACTTGCATAAAAATCTTATTAGCTCTGAATAATAATCCATCTTTGCTATATCTTTTCGCATTTCTTCTGTTAATTTGTGTGATACATTATTCTTCTTGTAAAGACCTAATAAATGTTTATAGTAATAATACAATGCAATTATTCCTTTAGGCTTGTATGCTTTCTTAAAAATACTTTTTGTCCCATAAAATCTTATTTTCATTGTTTTATATGGATATATTTTTTCTTCAGTAACAAAATCATTTGCAAATATTCTTCGTCTAATATTTTCTTCTGAATATTCTTCTCCAAAAGCTCTTTCAACTCTTATATTTCTTTTATGAGGTTCTTTTCTAATTGATAGTTTATCAGCTCTATAATAATAAGAATATCCCTTTGAATTTAATATTCTGTGAAAATCTTTACTCGTATAAGAATGTTTTATTGCATAGTGTATATCCTCTTTAGCGAATTTATAGTAGGATGAATTTTGCAATGATTTTTGATAAAAGTTATTATAATTGATTCCTGATTTACAAGTCTTTTCTTCTAATACGCTTATTCCATATTCTTCGCAAAGTTCATCAGAAGTTCTTTTTAATATTGCTGTGTTAGTATGATTGCTATAATATTTAAGTCCGTCCTTAAATGAAACAGAGTTTATTACAAAATGATTATGAAGATGTTCTGTATTCAAATGTGTTGTTACTATAACTTGAAATCTTTCTCCCCATATTTCATTTGCAAGTCGTACTCCAATTTCATGAGCTATCTCTAGAGTAACCTCTCCTTTAGCAAAAGACTGCTCTGCATGAAAGGCAAGTATGCCTTTTTCTTTTCCGTATATTTTCTTAATAAACTGCATTTGCTGTGTTGCCTCATCAACATCACAATTTATTCCTGTTGTATAAAATTGTTTTTCTGTTTTATCGCTATTCGTTGCATACATTACAACTTGTCTTATATCTTCATATTTATCAAATCCATTTTCTAAATAATCATTCTTCGTTTTATTTTCATTCTTTGCATAATCAACTACATGATCTAATCTCTTTACAACTTTCCATATTTTTGTTGTAGCCATATTCTACCTCCTCTCTTAAAAAGAGGATTGGGGATTTTATCCCATTGAATAGAATTTGAAACCAGCAAGATTTTCGTGTGAACAAATTCATTGCTTGCTAGGACAATACCTCCACTTTATTCGTACCTGTTTTTGTACTTTTTCTCTCACTTTTGGCGTCCTTTTTTGTTCCTTTTTTGTACCAAATTTATACCTTATTTAAGAAAAATACTCGGACTTATTTAGCAAGTCCAAGTACTTTTTGGCTTATTCCACATCTAAAGTTTTTAACATTTTATTCAATATTAATTCGTGCAATGGATTTCTAATTAAACATGGAACTGCACTATAATTTAAACTTTTTGCTGCATTAAATGTTATAGGATTTGACATTAATATATATTTATTTTCTTTCTTTATGACTTCAAAAGGTTTTCTTATTCCTTCTCTATAAACTCTTCTTATAGCCATTTTATATGCTCTATAACGATGCTCATTTTTTAAATTTATTTTTCCTCCTTCAATGTTATTTATTTTTATTATTTGATAATCTTCATAAACTTTTTTTCTTAAATTTCTCATAATTTATACATCCTTTCTTATATTAATTTTTGTTTTTTCTTTACATTTATATGTTTTTATATTAAAATATTATTAACTTATATAGGAGTTAGTTATTAGTTTTCCCAATTATACTAACTCTTTTTTCATTTCTTTTAGTGTTATTCCATAACACTTTTGATACAATTTTGAGATTGTTGCATCAACTAAATCTTGGTCATTACTATAACTAAATCTCGAAATTAATCCTTTTTTGTCGAATCTTGTTGTAATAATAATTGGTAATCCATTTTCAAATCTATTTTGTATTATTGTATATAGTTTTTCTAATGCCCAACTGCTTATTCTTTCTGTTCCCAAATCATCAATTATTATCATATCTACATTGGAATATAGTTCTATTAACTCATTTTCGGATTTGGTATTATCTCTAAAAGTTTCCTTTATCATATCCAATAAAGTTGTTAATCTTCCCATTAAAACTATCTTTCCACCTTCAATTAATCTATTTGCAATAGCACCTGCTAAATGCGTTTTGCCAACTCCTGACTTACCCGTTATTATCAATCCATTGGCTTGCATTTTTGATTTATTTTTGTTTGTATAATCTCTAGCAGCTTTTACTGCATATTGATTATTTTGATCTGAATAAAAGTTTTCAAAGTTCAAATTTTGAATATTTCTTCCAACATAGTTTTCTTTATAAATTCTGTTTATTACTTCTTTATATCTATTTCTTTTTTGTTCTTCATACTCTTGCTTGTCCTTTTTTCTCCAGTATTCTTGTGCTTTATTGCAATTACATCTACGATACTTAATACAATCTGGAGATATATTTACATATAGATAATCTAATCCTATTGGCTCTAATTCTCGTCCACAGAATTCACATTTTTTAAGCTTACTGTGTATAACTTCATTGTAATTTATATTCTCTAAATCCATTTTCATCCTCCTCTCTTCTTATCTCTTTTTTTCTTTCTTCTTTTGTCTTCTTTTCTATTCTTTTCTCTTCTTCCGTGTTACTTAACGTTACTGTAATGTTACTTTTTTCACATTCAGCTTTTAACTTTTCACGATATTTTCTTTGTCTTTGCCTGTTGTTTTCTTGATAATTTTCATATTTATCAAGGCTTTGGTACTTCTCCCAATTTTTAATTAGAAATGTTTCACCTTCTTTTTTTAACATTCCTAACTCCAGGAATTCTTCCATTATTCTGCGTATCTTGTCCGAAGTTTTTCCCATAATTTTCGCACAATCTCTGTAGGTAATCGGTTTCTCTCCGATTACTAATCGTCCATTGTTACCACATTCAACTGCTATTGATAATAATTGTATCCACACTCTAAAATACAGGTCTCCATCTCTCTTCTTCAGAAGTAATTGAATCTTCCTATTATTAAAGATGTTTCTATCCACTTTAAACCATTGTACACCGTACATATCCTCCTTTCCTCACTTTCTTATTAAATTAGTAATTTACAGATTCTTGTTCTTTTGAGCTTAAATATTCATCTAATACTTGAACTCTAAACAAGAATTTGCCACCAACTCTAGAGCATGGTATTTCTTTTCTTCTTACTAATTGATTTATTAACCAATAAGATATCCCTAAATACTCTGCTGCTTCTTTCATTGTTAGTGTTGTCCTTTGCACTTTTTGTAGTTCCATATAAATGCCTCCTTTCCTTTAAGTATTTTTATTGACTAGCCATCGTTAACAAGTTTTATAAAGTTTTTCCTGTTAACTAATTGAATTATACCGCGAATTATGATAAAATCCTACTAGATTTAGTGAATTCAGTTATCAAAACGAAACTTTTGGTTTTTTTGTGATTTGTTAACAAGGGGGATTTGATATGGAAAGAAAAAACAAAATAGGTATATCATTTGATTCTACATACTTTTCTCAAATATTTATCCATACTTCTGGAGCATATTTGAGTAAGCCTATTAGTAAAAATAATAATAAATACTTAGTAAATTTAAGGACTATACCTCCTGATGAAAAGTTTGGACAATTAGTTTTAGATCTTGAAAATGCATCTTCTGAATCAGAGCGAGAGAAAATACTTAGTGCATTAAAAGCAATTACAGAAATAGATAAAACTGTTGAAGCAATTCCTTTAACTTTTAAAGATAATGTAGAAACTTTAAAAGGCTATATAGTATTTGAGCCTATGACCGCTGTTGAACACAATGATCTAGGACTATTAGATTTCATTAGTTATGATTTTGATGTATTTAACGATTACTTGTTATTTTTTATAAATTTCTTTGATTATTTTATAGATAAATTAGATGATAATGATATAAAATATATTAAATTAGACATTTTATATCCTGTAAGTGAAGTTGTTGAAATCGCAAAAAAATACTATGATAAAGAAAAAGGAAATTTAATATATTATCAGAGTCTATTCAAAAAATGTATTAATTTTGTTTATAAAATTGATAATCCTTTTGATATGAAATATTTAACTCATAAGCAAATATTCTTCTTATACAATCAATTATATCAAGATACTTTTGCTGAATTTAAACAAGATTTTCATTCAACAGATTTGCTGGATTATCAATATAATGATTTTCCTTTGAGAAAAGAAGAAATAGGACTTGAAGATATATTCACTTTAATTTCTGCTATTGAAAAAATAGATCCTACAGGAAGAAAACTTAATAGCTTACAACAATTTGAAACAACTAACTTATTTACAAGTTTTTATATTACATTATTTAATGTAGTCGCAGTAAATAAAATGCATATTAAAATTTGTGGAAATTGTGGACGATACTTTATCACACATAAGGAAACAGTTACTTATTGTGATAGAATCATAGGAAATAAACTAACTTGCAAAGATATTGGTAATAAAGAATATCAAAAAAGAAAATTAGAAAATGATACAACTTATGAAAAATATAGAAAGATTGGTAGTAGAAAAAAGCTTAGAGCTACCAGAAATCCTAAAATAGATGTGTATCAAAAAGATTTAGAGCAATATAGAAAGATAGGAAAACAAATGTATAAGGATGTTTGCTCTGGAAAAATTACTAATGAAGAATTTGCAAAATGGGTAGATGAACAAGATAAATAAAAATACCTTTATGGATAAAAATCCATAAAGATATTTTTTATGATTTAAATTGCAAGATTATATTATCATTTTTTAATTTATTTTCTTCTGACAAACTTCCTTTTTCCAAATCTAATAATTCTTCTATATCTTCAGAATACATTGGTATACCATATTTGCCTATTTCATATACAATTTGACTACCAGAAAGAATATTACTATTCTTTAACATATCAATTGATTTCTTAAATAAAATAGTTTCTTGTAATTTCCATTGATTATCTAATGGTTCCCTTACCCTCCACTTTCTATAATTCATTGTTTTTACTAGTTTTACATATTGACTATTATTAATTCTTCCAAGATCTCTTGCTCTCATTACCATTGCAGCTATTGACACTTTCCACTTTTTCTTAAGTTCTTTATAATACTCTAAATTAATTGGATCTTTTAAATCATTAAAAAACTCATTTTTAGGTAATAAAAAAGCTGCTGCAAAGGAATTTGCCTGTTCTTCCAACTTTCTTTGTTCTTCTGAAGATAATTCCTCTAATTTTTCTATGTGTTTATGCAAAATAATATGACCTAATTCATGTGCTGCATCAAAATTTCTTCTAGCAACAGATTGTTTATCATTACTTAATACTACACAATACTTTTCTTTATTATTAATTATATGTACCTGCGTAAACGCATCTATTGTTTTCTTTCCTACATTTAAAGTTGATACAATAATTCCCTTATTTTCAAGTAAATTAACCATATTTTCTATTGGTTGATTTACTAATCCCCAATAATTTCTAACTTTCATTGCTATATCTTCAATAATTTCTTTATTATTCAAATCAATATTTATATCTATTTCTGGTAAGTCTAATTGTGGATAATTAAAGAATTTATTTAAAAATTCATAAATATATACAATAAACTTTGTTTTTTCTTCTTGTGTTTGTAAGTCTATTTTTTTTGTAGTTGATAATGCTCTAAAAAAAGTATTTTCAATTGGTACATTACTTAAATTATCCATATAAAAAAAATCTCTTGGAAAATGTAATGTTGTTATTATAGTAAATTCTGTTTCTAATTTTGGTTTACTTTCATTTTTTTCATATTGTAAGACTGCTTGGCGAGATACACCAATTTTATCAGCTAACTCGCTAGCAGTCATATTTCTATATATTCTTGCTAATTTTAATCTTTCACCATTAAAATTATTCATTATTATCCTCTTTTCTTATCTCTTCATTATTTGGTTTAACATCCAAATTTTCAGATTTAGCCAAAATATCTGGCTTAATACTAAATTCAAGATCTCCATGAATCTCTTCTTTTTCATTATTTGATTTTTCATAAACATCTTCATAATCAATTGTGATGTAATCAGATAAATCTTGAATTGAAATAATTTCCGCATATTGTGACATTTTAACAGCTTTTACATTTAATAAGTTAAAACCTGACTTATTATATAGCACAGTTATATATTCTATTTCTCCGTCTTCTTCTATTATTTGTCTTACTTCTTCTTGAATTTTTTCTTGTTCATCAAGTATGGGATCCATTTCTGGTAATAATACTTGTTGGCGTCTTTCTTCTGGATTAAACTTCATTAAACTAAAAATATAATTTTGCTTATCCTTTATATTATTTGAATTAATAAGTGTTCTTAACCTTTGCTCACTCATAAAAGAATACAATCTATGTTCTTCTCTATTATAAACAAACAATAATTTATAACTTCCTCTATAAAATTCTTTTGCTTCATATCTTGCATCTAGTGAGATTATGCTGTATAATGAACTCATCATTTTATCTATATTTCTTAATCTCTTAGCATTATCAAATATATCTCCATTTTCTCTTTCTGCTAATTTTGCTCTTTTCAAACCTAATTGCAAGCCTTCTACTATTGTTTTGGAGAATTCATCATCTATCATAAGCTTCATTCCTTTCTTTATTTTTTTGTCATTATATTCCTTTTTAATGTTTTTGTCAAGTATTTTTTTGTTTTTTTTGTTTTTTTCAAGTATTTTTTCTTTTTTTATTATTTTCGCAAATTTTATCTTGACATTTGTTATCATTTATTATATAATTCATAATGTTAACAATATATATATTGTTACTACCTCCCACCCATAGGTATGCCTGAAAGGAGGTGAAAAAGGTAATGGCTGGGAGTA
>CANQYG010000045.1 GCA_947628015.1 uncultured Clostridia bacterium | reverse complement strand
CAGGGTGAAAGAGAAACTTTTAAACAAAATAAAATAGAAAGAAGAAAACAATTACAAGAATTAAGTAGAGAATTAGCAAACAAATCATCACATGAAGCAGGGAATGAAATACAAAGAGAAGGAAAAAAATTATCTGATATTGGAATAGCTACTCCATTAATTGACTGGAGAAAGTTGTTAAGACAAGCAATAAGATATGATGAGGAATATACAAGAAAAAATGCTAGAATGAGAAATGAATATTTTAGACATAAAGTTGAACAAATTCCAATACCAGAGGCAGAAATTTTATTAGATACAAGTGGGTCAGTAAGTGAAGAACTGCTAAAGAATTTTTTAAGAGAATGTAAAAATATTTTAGAGAATTCAAAAGTTAAAGTAGGATGTTTCAATACAGAATTTCATGGATTTACAGAGATTAGAAAAACAGAAGATATTGATAATATGATGTTCCCAATAGGTGGAGGAACAAATTTTAATGCAGCAGTAGGAGCCTTTTCAAGAAAAGCATCAAACAAAATAATATTTACAGATGGGGAAGCTGATATGCCTAGAAAAACAGTTAGAAATGTTATTTGGGTTGTATATGGTAATAAAAAGATTAATCCTAAAGGTGGAAAAGTAATAAATATTTCTGGTGAACAATTAAAAAGATTATATCAATCATTTATTCAATATAAAGATAATAAAAGCAATAAAACAACCCTTTCTGAAAGATAAAGAATTGACAAATTTATGTAAATTTTGTATAATTAATATATAACTATATTATATTATTTTATACCTTAAGGAGGTTAGCAATTATGGTAAAGATCAATGGTTTTAAGGTAGTAGGACCTACAGAAGTAATCACCGGTAAAGCAGTAGAATTTTGCGAAAGCAATGCAGGTGCTAAGTTTAGGTTAACAGATTACTATATTAATGAGTATGATACTTATTTAAACCGGACTCTTGCAGAATTTAGTGTAGAGTTTAAGAACTGTGACGATCCTAAAACTAAATTAAATGCTTTCAAAAATGTTCTTGGCAAGTATACAAGGATTAAAGAGGTATACATCGAAGAAAATGTTATGAACTTCATAATGTCATAGCATATAGGTCCTAAAAAGTACCTTCTAATAAGAAGGTGCTTTTTTTCTGCAAATAATTGATATTTAAAATTAAATATGGTATATTTTATATAGTAAATTTTGTCTTTTAATTTAATTGTAAAAAAAATTGATATATGATAAAATTGCATAAATTATATGAAAAAATAGAAGGATGAGATTATAATCATGAAAGATAAATTGAAATTAAATGAAATAAGGAGAAATAATGCAAAACTTTATCCGATATATAAAATGTTTTCATGGGATTTATTATTCTTCTATTCAATAGAATTTTTATTTTATACAATTACTAAGAAAGTAACAGCTTCAGAGATATTAATAATAAATGGATTCTATTTATTATTTAGAATTATAATGCAAATTCCAGCAGTTGCAATTACAGATTTTTTAGGAAAAAGAAAAAGTATTATATTAGGAAATTTTTTAATTATTATATTTATTCTAATATTATTATTTTTTCCAGGTGCAATTAGTATTATAATAGCAGATTTAGTATTTTCTTTAGGATATGACATAAAAACAATTGCAGAGACTAATTTATTATATGATTCAGTTTCAACAAGAGGAGGAGAAGGCTTATATTCTAAATTAGATGCGAAAGGTGGCAGTTGGTACTACATATTAGATGGAATTTCATCACTAGTAGCAGGGTATTTATTTGTTATTAATAATTATATACCTATGATTATATGTTTAGGATTTGTTATAATTTCAACTTTTTTATCATTTAAATTTAAAGATGTATATGAAATAAAAAAAGATAAAAAAGAAAAGATCGAATTAGCAAGTACTTTAAAAGATTATGGAAATGATTTAAAAACTTCTTTCAAGTTTATTTTTAAATCAAAAAGGATGAAAGCTTTTGTATTATTTCAAGTAGTATTTTATAGTGTAATTGAAATTATTACAACATATAACAGTGATTTACTTATTGATATAGGAATTCCAGAGGAACAATTTTCAGTAATTTTTGCTGTTCTAACTTTAATTGGTGGAATTTCAATTTCGCTAAAAAGACCTATTGAAAAGAAATTTAAAAATAGGACATTGTCGTTTATTTCTCTAATGTACATAGGTGCTTGCATAATAATCGGAATAATTTCTACTTTTGGAAAAGATACAATGATTATTCCAGCTATATTAATTATGTATGCAATACAAAAAATATGCACGTCAATATGGTACATATTAGAAAGCAAATATCTTAAAAATTTTACTAAAGAAGATATGAGAAATAGGATAACTTTTTCATATGAATTTATAGGAGGAATAGCAGCAAGTATTTCTTCGATTTTAGGAGGATTATTGCTAAATGTATTAAATGTTGAAAATGCTTTTTTAGTAATTGGATTATTAGCTTTAGTTTGCATGATTATTGTTTTAAATTATATGAAGACAAGATTTGGACTTAGACCAGAAGATTATTCAAAAGAAGATTTAGAAATTGTGAATGATGAAAAATAGATAAAGGAGATAAGAATGTTTTTTACAAGTTTTTCAAACCCATGGATGATAATATTTATATTAATTTTAATATTTGATAATATAGGCTATTACTTAGGAACACCGGGAGCATTTTTAGGATTAATATTAAGCATTCCAGGATTGCTAATTGCAATTACATTTCATGAATTTGCTCATGCTTGGATGGCTGACAGACTAGGTGATGATACTCCTAGAAATCAAGGAAGATTGTCATTAAACCCATTAAGGCACATGGACCCAATAGGAGCTGTTTTATTAATTACAGCTGGATTTGGTTGGGGAAAACCGGTTGAAATTAATCCAAATAATTTTAACAGAACGATTTCAATAAGAAAAGGAAATGCATTAGTTTCAATAGCAGGTCCTGCAATGAATTTTATTTTAGCTTTAATTTTTTCTATAATTTATGGTTTACTTTTTAAGTTTGGAGGACAGTTTTTATTAACAACTACAGGAGATGTACTAACTTCAGTTATTGCTTATACAATTTCAATTAATGTTGGTTTAGGAGTATTTAATTTAATACCTCTTCCACCACTTGATGGCTCTAAAGTACTAACTGCATTTTTACCTAGCAAAGCTAGAGTTTGGTTTACTAACCATGAAAGATTACTTTATATAATTTTTATAGCAATTTGGGTTACTCCAATTGCAAGTATGCTTATATCTCCTGCAATGGGTTTCATAAACAAAAAATTAATGGAATTAATAATTTGGATAGTAGGTGTATAAATGAAAGATATATATATATTAGGAATTGAATCAAGTTGTGATGAAACAGCTGCTTCCATTGTTAAAAATGGAAGAGAGGTTTTATCAAACATTATAAATACGCAAATAGATATACATAAGTTATATGGTGGAGTAGTTCCAGAAATTGCTTCTAGAAATCATATACTTAATATATCTGAAGTAGTGAAAATGGCAATAAAAGAGGCTAATATTAATTTAGAAGATATAGATGGAGTAGCTTGTACTTATGGTCCAGGTTTAGTAGGAGCTTTATTAGTTGGTCTTTCTTATGGTAAAGCTCTAAGTTATGCTTTAAATGTTCCTTTAATTGGTACAAACCATATTGAAGGACATATTGCAGCAAACTACATAACTCATAAGGATTTAGAACCTCCATTTTTATGTGTAATGATGTCTGGTGGAAATACTCAAATAGTTCATATTAAAGGTTATACTGAGTTTGAAGTTTTAGGCAGAACAAAAGATGATGCCATAGGAGAAGCTTTTGACAAAGTTGCAAGAATAATGGAATTAGGCTATCCAGGTGGACCTAAAATAGATGAGCTTGGAAAAAAAGGTAAGCCTACTATAAATTTACCTAAAACTCATTTGGATAATTTAGATTTTAGTTTTAGTGGAATAAAAACAGCAGTAATAAATTTACATCATAAAAATCCTGATATAAATAAAGCAGACCTTTGCAAAAGTTTTGAAAAAACTGTTGCAGAAATGTTAATAGACAATACAAAAAAAGCAATCGAGCTAACTGGTATAAAAACTATAGTAATTGCAGGAGGTGTTTCTGCTAACAGTTATATTAGAGATGAATTTTTAAAACTAAAAAATTGCAAAGTTTATATGCCAGATATGAAGTTATGCACAGACAATGCAGCTATGATTGCATCTGCAGGATTTTATGATTTTATAAATGGTAAAGTAAGTGACTTAACACTAAATGCAGAGCCAGATTTAAAAATATAGTTTATAGGCAAAACTTAAAACCTAAATATTTTATAAGGAAAAAAGCAAGTGTCAATATATGCAATAGGTGATTTGCATTTATCTTTTGAAACCAATAAGCCAATGAACATCTTTGGAGAAAATTGGGAAAACTATGAAGAAAAGTTAAAACTTTTTTGGAATGAAAATATTGATGATAATGATGTAGTTCTTATTCCGGGAGATTTTTCTTGGGCAACATATTTAAAAGATACATTGCAAGATTTTGATTATTTGAATAAATTAAAAGGAAAGAAGGTACTAATTAAAGGAAATCATGATTACTGGTGGACTACTCTAAAAAGTATGAAAGATTTCCTAAATCAAAATGATTTTAAAAATATAGACTTTATTTTTAATTCTTCTTATGAATGTGATAATGCTTTAATAGTAGGAACAAGAGGTTGGTCTTTTAATGAAACAGATAATAGCAACAAAATGTTAAAAAGAGAAACTGCAAGATTAGAGTTATCTATAAAAGATGCCTTGCAGAAAAATAGTAATAAAAAAATTATTTGTATGATGCACTATCCTCCTATTACACAGAATATGATAGAAGGAAAAGAGAAAAGCGAATATTTAGAAATTTTAAAAAAGTATGGCATAAGTGAATGTATATATGGACATTTACATGGAGACTCACATAATGAAGCAGTAGAAGGAAATGTAGATGGTATTAATCTCAAATTAGTAAGTTCAGATTATTTAAAATTTAAACCAATTAAAATTTTATAAAGAAGGGAATTTATATAATGAAAATTAGTAAAGTCTATTTTAATACAGATGACGGTTTAAGATTAATTGGATTATTACACGAGCCTGAAGACATAAAAACTAATATTGTAATGATATCAGTTCATGGAGTTACGAGTAACTGCTTAAATTACAGAGATGAAATAATTGCTAAAAAATTAACAGAAAATAATATTGCATATTTTTCTTTTGACAATAGAGGGCATGATGTATTAAATACATACGATTCATTAATGAATATGAATTATCAAGGCTCTTGTGCAGAGGATGTAAGAGATTCATACTATGACATTAAAGCTGCAATTAATTGTATGGTATCTAAAAAATTTAATAAAATTATAGTTCAAGGTCATAGTATGGGGTGCACAAAAGTTGTTTATACATATAATAAATTTCTTGAAAATGGTGAAAATAATATATTAAAATATATCTGTGGTATAAGTCTACTTTCTATGGTAGATGTTCCAGAATATTTGAAAGTAGTTTTAGGTGAAAATTATGACAGAGTAATAGAGTATTTAAAAATCATTAAAGGAAAAGGCAAAGGAAACCAAATTATTGCTATAGATAATTTTCCACCAGTTAAACCTAACACCATTTTAAATTTTGAAAAAGATAGTGAACTAGACTTCTTTAGCTATACAGCTCCTACATATAAATTTGAAAAATTAAATAACATAAAAGTACCATTATTTATGATATGGGGAAATGTCAATGAATTAATTACAATACCAGCTGAAGAATTAGTAGATATTGTTAAAAGAAAAGTTATGAACAAAAAAGTTGAAATAGATTTTATAGATGGAGCAAATCATAGTTATAAAAACAAAGAAAATGTTTTAGCTGAACAAATAATTAACTGGATAACAAGATTTTATATTGGATTATAAAAATTAATAAGGAAAGGAGAAAAACGTATAATTTATATTATACGAATAAGAAATATGAAAATAACAAAAGTTGAAGCTTTAAGCAAAAATGCAAATAGAATAAGACAAGATTTAATAACTGCTATATATTATGCTAAATCTGGACACCCAGGAGGTTCGCTTTCTTGCAGTGATATATTGGCAGTTTTATATTTTAATGAAATGAATATTAATCCATTAAAACCTGATGATAAATCAAGAGATAGATTTGTTTTATCAAAAGGTCATAGTGCACCAGCACTATATGCAACACTTGCAGAAAGAGGATATTTTTCAAAAGATGACTTGATAACACTTAGAAATATCGATAGCGTATTTCAAGGTCATCCAGATATGAACAAAGTACCGGGTATTGATATGACAACAGGCTCTTTAGGTCAAGGATTGTCAGTTGCAAATGGTATGGCAATAGCTTCTAAGATGGATAAAATGGGGTATAGAGTATACTGCTTAGTTGGAGATGGAGAATTAGAAGAAGGCCAAATATGGGAAGCGGCAATGACATCAAGCAAATTTAATTTAGACAACTTATGTGTAATTGTTGATTGCAATGAACTTCAACTTATAGGAAAAACAGAAGAAATAAAAGGATTAAATGCAGAAAATATTGAGCAAAAATTTAAAAGTTTTGGATTTAATACAAAAGTTATTGATGGTCATAATATAGAAGAAATAATGCAAGCCTTTGAAAATGCAACCTTGACAAAAGGAAAACCAACAGCAATAATTGCAAAGACAGTAAAGGGAAAAGGAATTTCATTTATGGAAAATAACCCAGAGTGGCACGGCAAAGCTTTAAATGATGAAGAGTATAAAAAAGCAATAGAAGAGTTAAATAATATCTAAAATAAAGTTTTATAAAAAGCTTTATAGAAAGGAAAACGAATGGAAGAGAAAATGATAGCTACAAGAGAAAGTTTTGGAAATGCAATAAATGAACTAAAAGATGAAAATATTGTAGTACTTGATGCTGATTTAAGTTCAGCAACAAAGACTGATTTGTTTCAAAAAGAAAATCCAGATAAATTTATAGAAGTTGGAATTTCTGAAGCAGATATGATTGGAACAGCAGCAGGTTTAGCAACTTGCGGAAAAATTCCTTTTGCATCGACATTTGCTGTATTTGCAACTGGAAGAGTTTATGACCAAATTAGATCAAGTATAGCATATCCAAAATTAAATGTAAAAATTTGTGGAACTCACGCTGGAATAACAGTTGGAGAAGATGGTGCAACACATCAAATGTTGGAAGACATTAATCTTATGAGAGGACTTCCTAATATGGTGGTAGTATCTCCATCAGATGATGTTGAAACTAAAGCTTTAGTGAAAGAAATAGCAAAATATCAAGGACCAGTTTATTTAAGATTAGCAAGAATGGAAACTCCTGTAATTTATGCAAATGATGTTAAATTTGAAATTGGAAAAGCTATTCAATTAGGAGAAGGAATAGATGCAACGGTTTTTGCAACTGGAGTTACAGTTGCAGAAGCTTTAAAAGCACAAGAAGAATTACTAAAAGAAGGTGTCGACATTAGAGTTGTTGATGTTCACACCATTAAACCAATAGATAAAGAAATGATTGTAAAATGTGCAAAACAAACTAGTATATTATTATCAGTAGAAGACCATAATGTAATTGGTGGTCTTGGAAGTGCAATTGCAGATGTTCTAGCAGAAGAATATCCAAAAAAATTGATAAAGTTAGGTATAAATGACTGCTTTGGAAAATCAGGAAAAGCAATGGATTTAATGAAATATTTTAAAATAGATAGTAAATCAATAGAAGAAACAATAAAAGAAAAATTATATATAAATAATAAATTAAAATAGATTTGGAGGTTAATATGTCAATATTAGTGACAGGTGGAGCTGGTTTTATTGGCTCACATACAGTAGTAGAGTTATTAAATGCAGGATATAATGTAGTAATAGTAGATAATTTTTCAAATAGTAATCCAAAATCACTAGAAAAAATAAAGGAAATTACAAAAAAAGATTTTAAATTTTATGAAGTAAATTTATTAGATACAGAAAAGTTAAATAAAGTATTTGAAGAAAATCCAGAAATAACATCAGTAATACATTTTGCAGCTTTAAAAGCAGTAGGTGAATCTGTTGAAAAACCAATAGAATATTATAAAAATAATATAACAGGAACAATTTCATTATTGGAATGTATGAAAAAACATAATGTCAAAAAAATAGTATTTAGCTCATCAGCTACAGTATATGG
Source organism: uncultured Clostridia bacterium (assembly GCA_947628015.1). Taxonomy (GTDB): domain Bacteria; phylum Bacillota; class Clostridia; order TANB77; family CAG-508; genus CAG-793. Next base: position 4,768 of record CANQYG010000045.1, on the reverse strand, counting down.
AGATCCAGCAACAGTTCCAATAAAAGAAAATTTTCCAAAACATGCAACTAATCCATATGGGCAAACAAAAGTAATGATAGAACAAATTTTAGAAGATGTATATGTTTCAGATAATGAGTGGAGTATAATTTTGTTAAGATATTTTAATCCGATAGGCGCTCATGAAAGTGGACTTATAGGAGAAGAACCAAATGGTATACCAAATAATTTAATGCCTTATATAAATCAAGTAGCTCAAGGAAAATTAGACCATTTGAATATATTTGGTGATGACTATAATACTCCTGATGGAACAGGAGTAAGAGATTATATCCACGTTGTAGATTTAGCAAAAGGACATATAAAGGCAATAGAAAGAACAGAAAAAATGACTGGAGTAGAAAGTTTTAATTTAGGAACTGGAATTGGTTATTCCGTTTTAGATATTGTTAAAAATTTTGAAAAATCAACAGGAATAAAAATAAAATATCAAATTACAGATAGAAGACCAGGAGATATTGCACAGTGTTATGCAGATCCAAGCAAAGCAGAAGAAATTTTACATTGGAAAGCAGAAAAAAATCTTGAAGATATGTGCAAAGATTCGTGGAATTTTATAAAAAATCAAAAATAAAATATAAGAAAAAAATGTCAAAATTGGTAATTGTTTCTCACTAGTATAAATTTAACTTTAAAGCATATAATATATAATGAAAATCTACAAAAAGGAGTAAAAGACAATGAAAGTTATAGATTATATTGCATTAGTATTAGTAATAATCGGTGCTATAAACTGGGGATTAATTGGATTATTTGGATTTGACTTAGTAGCAACATTGTTTGGTTCAATGAGTGTAATTAGTAGAATAGTATATACATTAGTAGGAATCTCAGGTTTATGGTGTATAAGATTTTTTGCTAAAGTAGATGATTAAAATAGTAAAAGGGTAGGAAAAATTTTTCTACTCTTTTTTATGGTTAATCATTGATATATTTACAACAACGTATTTTTTGGCTATACTCTAATCAAAAATAAAAGGAAAAAATATGAATTTGAAAAATAAAAAAAGTGAAATCTTAATTGTTTGGTTAATTATAATGATTCAAACTATTGTGTTTATAATAGTTGGAATGAATAAGTCTTATTTACATATGGACGAAGCATATTCTTTAGGTTTGGCAAGCTACGATAGAACTGAAATACAAGAAAACGAAGACTTTTACAATACTTGGCATAGTAAAGAATATTATAGTGATTATTTAGAAGTTGATAGTGATGAACAGGATTTTCTACCTGTATATGAAAATCAAAAAAATGATGTTCATCCTCCTCTTTATTATCTATTGTTAAGAATTGCAATGGGATTTCACACAGGTAGTTTTTCAAAATGGTCTGGAATAATTGTAAATATTATTATTTATGGATTTATTACAATATTTATATATCTAATAATAAAAAAGATGCTAGGAGGCAATATGGGAAAATCAGCCATACTTGCGCTTATTTCAAGTCTTACTTTAGCATCTATTAGTAATGTTATTTATATAAGAATGTATGCACTTTTGACTTTAAATATTGTTGCTACAACATATTTTCATTTAAAATTATTAGATAAAAAGACTAATTATAAAACTTTATTACCAATTGGAATTTTTGCTCTTTTTGGCTTTTTAACTCATTACTATTACTTATTTTTCTTAGCAATGTTAGTATTTATGTTTTCAATAAAATATTTTAAAGAGAAAGATTATAAAGGATTATCTAAATATTTAGGAACTATAATTTTAGCAGGAGTATTATCTTTAGTTATATTTCCATATTCCATAAAGCATATCTTTTTTGGATACAGGGGAAAGGGAGCGCTAAGTAATTTTAGCAATATCTCAAAATTTTTGATTAGCATATTAGAATATATATTTATAGTAAATGTTTACAATTTTAACAATGCTTTATTTATAATTCTAATTTTTATGTTAGGCTTATTTATATATAAAAAAATAAAAGAGTCAGAAAACTTCAAGCCAAAAAATAAATATATAAAATATATTGCAATTCCAACTATTTTTTATGCAATACTAGTTTCTATTGTATCGCCTTATATTACTTTAAGATATATAATGCCTGTCAGCAATTTAATTTTTGTGCTTATTATTTATGGTATTATCCAACTAAGCAAAAATATTTTTAAAGAAAATACATTAAATAAAATTTTAATGTGTATATATTTACTAATATTTATAATGCCATATGCAACTAACAAAATCATAGATTTAGCAATTGGAGAAAAATGCAGACAAGAACAAGAAACTTCATATTCAAGTAAAACTGAGATTGCTGAAAAGTTAAAAGAAGAAACTAATTTACCAATTAATATAATTTCAAATTTTACAGATATGAACTTAGATGATGTATTACTTTATATAAAAGATTTTAAACTAGAGCCAGAAGTTCTATATTCTAATAAGAAAAAGATAACAAAACTAATAAAAGAAAATAGTGAACTTCCAGCACTTTATATGTTTGACTCTAATCACAACAGATTTTTAGATGATATTTTACTATTTGCGAATATCAATGAATCTTATGTAGCAAAAGATATAGAATATACAGAAGAAAACATACAACGTATAACCTTAGGAAAAAATACTTCAAATGGAATATTATTATTTATAAATGACGGCCAAAATAATGATGATATTTTAAAGGTAGTAAAAAAAGCACTAAATCTAGATAATACAATATATTTAGAAAGATTAGATTCTTGTGATGTATATTTAGTAAATAAAAAATCTAATAAGATAGAGGAAAATAATAAAGAAATTTTTGCAAAATATTATGAACAATCAGAAGAAATATTACAAAATATGACGTTAGAAGAAAAGATTGGACAAATGTTTTTAGCTAGATTTCCGGTAAGTGGTGTTATTGAAGAGATAGAAAATTACAATCCGGGTGGATACATTTTATTTGCAAGAGATTTTAAAAATGAAACTAAAAGTTCAATGTTTGAAAAATTACAAGAATGTCAAGATGCTAGTAAAATTAAATTAATACTTGGAGTTGATGAAGAAGGTGGAAGTGTAGTTAGAGTAAGTAGCAATCCAGAATTTTACCCAAGTAAGTTTTTGTCTCCACAAGCATTATGGAAAATTGGTGGATTACCAGCAATTCTAGAGGATTCAACAAAAAAATCTAATTTATTAAAAAGCATTGGTCTTAATATGAATCTTACTCCTATAGCTGATGTACCCACAAAAACATCATCATTTATATACAATAGGTCATTTGGAAAAAGTGCAGAGGAAACAGCAGTATATATATCACAGTTAATTAAAACTATGAATAATGATAATATGATTTCGGCAATGAAACATTTTCCGGGATATGGTGATAATGTAGATACACATAATGGAATTGCTATTGATGAAAGAGACTATAGTGAGTTTGAAAACTCAGATTTTCTACCATTTAAAAGTGGTATTGAAGAAAAAGCTCCTTGCATACTTGTAAGTCACACAATAGTAAAATCAATGGATGAGAACAAACCAGCTTCATTATCAGAAAAAGTGCATAGTATTTTAAGAAATGAATTAAATTTTTCTGGTATTATTATGACTGATGATTTAGCTATGGATGCTGTTAAAAATTATGTTGGAAGCGGAGAGGCAGCTATCAAAGCTGTACTTGCAGGTAATGATATAATTATTTCTTCTAATTTTATAGAACAAAAACAAGAAATATTAAATGCAGTTAATGAAGGCAGAATTTCGGAAGAGCTTATAAATAAAGCTACTAAGAGAATATTGGCAATGAAAATTATGTATGAAATAATATAAATTTGTTCATAATTAGTTCATTTTTGCATTGTATAATAAAAATGTTTTAAAAAAGTTCAGTGAAAGGAGTCATTTTATGCAAAAGTTTGGAAAAGCAATTTGCAAGCACAGAAGATTAATTCTAATAATTGCTTTACTACTATTAATTCCATCTATAATAGGAATTAAAGCAACCAGAATCAATTATGATATATTAGTTTATCTTCCAGAAGATGTAGAAACTTTAAAGGGAGAAAATATATTATCAGAAGATTTTAATATGGGAGCATTTTCGGTAGTATTGCTTGAAGATATGGAAACAAAAGATATATTAAAATTGGAAGATGAATTTAAACAATTAGACAATGTAGAAAAAGTAGCAAGTATAGCTGATGTTTTAGGTACAGAGATACCAACAGAAATGATACCTGACGATATAAAAGACAAAATATATAAAGACAATGAAACTATTATGCTAGTTACATTTAAAGATAAAATTTCAGCTGATACTACTATGGAAACAGTTGAAAAATTAAGAGAAATGACAAACGAGCAGTGCAAAATAAGTGGAATGACAGCTACAGTTTTAGACACAAGAGATTTATCATCTTCAGAAATTGTTATTTATATTGTAATAGCTGTAATTTTATGTTTGGTAGTATTGGAATTTGCACTAGATTCATACATTGTACCAATTTTATTACTATTAAATATTGGTTTAGCAATCTTATACAATATGGGAAGTAACGTATTTTTAGGACAAATTTCTTACATAACTAAAGCAATAAGTGCAGTATTACAACTTGGAGTTACAATGGATTTTGCTATTTTCTTATATCATAGCTATATGCAAGAAAAAGAAAAAATAAAAGATAATGATGAAGCTATGGCAAATGCAATAGGAAAAACATTATTATCTGTTGTAGGAAGTTCTCTTACAACAATAGCAGGTTTCTTAGCTTTATGTAGTATG
>CANQYG010000044.1 GCA_947628015.1 uncultured Clostridia bacterium | reverse complement strand
TTTTGTCGTGCCAAAAATTAATTCAAAAAATTTTTTTATTTTTTTCAAAAAAATATTGACATTTTATAGTTGGTCTATATAAATCTTTAGTAAAAAATTATTTTACTCTTTTTCTTAGTCTTTCTCTATTTTTGTCAGCTTTTTTATTTTTTATTAATTTTACAATTACATTAATAATTAAAAATACTAAAATTACTGCAATAACACTTAAAAGAGCAATTACTTTATATATATCTTGAAAAAAATTAGATATTTTTTCTTTTATATTTTCAAAGAAATCGTTGTTTTCAACTTCAGTAATTAATATATTTTCAACATTTATATTTACTAAAACTTCATAAACTGAAGTATTTTTATCATCTTTTAAAATTATAGTTACTAAATTTTCTCCTGCACCTAAACCTTTATTTCCAACAATTTCAATGGTTGCATCATCAGAGCTTGCAGTAGCTTTAATATCTAAATCAATGCTATCTTTGTTTGTTTTGTAATCAAATGTGTAGTAATGATTAAGACTATCTAAATTGCTTGATAAGTCTGTTCCTTCTATATTTAAGGAAGTAAGGCTAAGTCCATTATCTTTTTGTTTTGTTGCTATTATATTATATGTTTTAGTAGTTTTATTTTCAGCTGTAACAGTTATCTTTATTGTATTTTCTGTGTTTCTTAAACTAGTATTACCAGTTATTTTAACTTTTGCATTTTCATTTTCAGGTTCAGCAGTTACATCAAGTGAACTAACATCAGTTGATAAAACAATATAATAAGTTAAAATATTTTTGTTAAACTCTGGATATAGCTCATATCCGTCAACTAAAAGAGATTGTAGATAATTGTTTTCTCTATCACTTTTAATGGAATCTGTTGTTTCATTAGTTCCATAAGCTGTGCTTGTTCCATAAGATACATCATATATTGATACAGAAAAGAATATAATTAGTATTGAAAGTAGTATTATGTTAATTTTCTTCATATTTTGCTTCCTTCCTACACATTTTTATATAAAAATAATACTTAATAGATTTTATCATACTACTGAAAAAAGTCAATATAAGTTATGTTTACTACTTTTTCTTAGTAATCGCTAATCCATCTCCAATATCAAGTATTTCCGTTTCTAAATCTGGATTTTCTGTAATTAATTTTATATATTCTCTTAAATGATTTACAGCTGTTCTTTGTTTATGCTTATTATAATCACTTAATACATATCCTTTATACAAAACATTATCAGCAAATATAACACCATCTTTATTTAATAGTCTTAATGCCTGTTCTAAGAAAAATGGATATTTTGTTTTTGCTGCATCAATAAATATCATATCATATTTATCATCAAGCTGTGGAAGTATATCTACTGCATCTCCTTCATATATATTAATACTATAATCGTTTGATACATTTTTTATATTTTCTTTTGCTTGTTTTATCATTTCTTCATTACGTTCTATTGTATCTATTCTTCCACCTTTTTCTAAAAAGCTAGTAAAACATATTGCAGAATATCCTACTGCTGTCCCTATTTCTAATATTTTATTTACTTTTTTATCTTTCATATAATCTTTTATTTTATTTAATGTAACGTCCATTATTATTGGAACATGTTCATTTAATGCTTTTTCTTTTATATCTTCTAAATAACTCATATCTCCAACATTCCTTTATTTATATACGATATAATAGATAGAAAAATCACCCTAAAGCAATTTTTCTATCTATTAATTAATTTTCTTTATTTTCTCTTCTTGCTTCTCTTTCTCTTGTTTTTGAATCAAGAATTTTCTTTCTTAATCTTATATTTAATGGTGTTACTTCAACTAGTTCATCTTCTTCAATAAATTCAATTGCTTGCTCTAAAGACATTTTTTGAGGTGGTACTAAACGAAGTGCGTCATCAGAACCTGATGCTCTAGTATTTGTTAAATGTTTTTCTTTGCATACATTTACTGATATATCTTCATCCCTTGGGTTTATTCCAACAATCATACCTTCATACACTTGTGTACCCGGTCCTATTAAAAGTTCTCCTCTAAGTTGTGCATTATACAATCCATAAGTAATTGATGTTCCAGCTTCAAAAGCAACTATAACACCTTTTGTTCTTGATTGAATTTCTCCCTTATATGGAGCATATTCTTTAAATACGCTTGACATTCTTCCTTCACCTTTAGTATCAGTTAGAAATTCAGTTCTATATCCGATAAGTCCTCTAGCAGGAATCTCAAATTCTATTTTAGTATGACCTGATTCTGCTGGTTCCATATTTACCATTTCAGCTTTTCTTCTACCAAGTTTTTCTATTACTGTACCAACTGAATCGTCTGGAATATTTACACTTAATGTTTCTATTGGTTCACTTTTTACACCATCAATATCTTTGAAAATAACTTTAGGACGAGAAACTAAAAGTTCAAATCCTTCTCTTCTCATTGTTTCAATTAATACAGATAAATGTAATTCACCACGACCACAAACTTCAAAGCTATCTGCTTTTTCTGTTTCTTTAACTCTTAAAGATACATTTCTTTCTAGTTCTTTAAATAATCTATCTCTTATATGTCTTGATGTAACAAATTTTCCTTCTTTTCCAGCAAGAGGTCCATCATTTACGCTAAATGTCATTGATACTGTTGGCTCGTCTATATTTACAAACTCAATCTTTTCTGGATTATCTATATCACATACAGTTTCACCTATATTAATATCTGATATTCCTGAAATTGAAACAATATCTCCTGCTTTTACTTCTTCTGCCTCTACTCTTTTTAGTCCTTCAAATGTAAATAATTTTGCAATTTTTCCTTGAACAACACTTCCATTTTCTTTGCAAATACTTACTGATTGTCCAGCCTTTACAACTCCTCTTTCAACTCTTCCTGAACCTAATCTTCCTAAATAGTCATCATATCCAATATTTGAAACTAATAATTGTAAAGTTCCATCAATATCACATTTTGGTGGGTTTATTTTTTCTATTATAGTGTCAAAAATACATGTAACATTATCACTTTCATCAGATAAATTCATTTTAGCAATTCCATTTTTTGCAGAAGCATATATTACTGGAAAATCTAGTTGTTCATCACTTGCACCTAAATCAATAAATAATTCTAAAACTTGGTCAACAACTTTAAGTGGTTGCGCTCCAGGTCTATCTATTTTATTTATTACAACTATTGGTTGCAAATTTAACTCAAGAGATTTTTTTAACACTTCTCTTGTTTGTGGCATTGGGCCATCAAATGCATCAACAAGAAGTAATACTCCATCTACAGTTTTCAAAACACGTTCAACTTCTCCTTCGAAATCAGCGTGTCCAGGAGTATCAACTATATTTATCTTTATATCTTTATACATTACAGATGTATTTTTTGAAAGAATTGTAATTCCTCTTTCTCTTTCTAAGTCGTTAGAGTCCATTACTCTTTCTTCTACTTGTTCATTTTCTCTAAATACGTGGCTTTGATGTAAAAGTGCATCAACTAATGTAGTTTTTCCATGGTCAACGTGTGCAATTATTGCTATATTTCTAATTTTATCGTTTATCATTATTTTATCCCCTTTGTCTGTTATTACATTTTTTATTTTTCTAAACTACTATACTCGCTTGAAGTTCCTTCAAATTCTCTTATTGAAAGCTCTAATTTTTTATTTTCTAAGTCAACATTTATTACTTTACAATTTACTTCTTCTCCAATTTGAAGTTTTTCTTCTGGCTTAGATATTTTTTGTTCTGATATTTGTGAAATATGAACTAAACCATCTATTCCCTTTTTAACTTCTACAAATACACCAAATGGCATAAATTTTTTAACTCTTACTTTTATAATATCTCCGACATTTAACTCTAAGCTATTCCAAGGGTCTTCTCCTTTGTCAGTATAGCTTAGTTTCATTCTTTTATTTTCTTTGTCTAGCTCTTTAATTTTTACTTTAATTGTTTGACCTTGTTTTAAAATGTCTTGTACTTTAGCATCTTTGTCCCAAGTAATTTCTGAAATATGTAAAAGACCTTGTACTCCGTTAATATCCACAAAAGCACCATAAGAACTCAAGCTAGATACTGTTCCTTCATACTCTTTTCCTACTTCAACATTACTCCAGAACTCTTCTTCTTTTTTCTTCTTTTCTTCATCTAATATAATTTTGCAAGAACCAATAACTCTGCGTTCTTTAGGATTATATTCAATTATTTTAAATCTTGCTCTTTCTTTATTTCCACAAGAAAGTGAACTTGGAATAAATACTCTAGTTCCAGCAACATTAACAACTAGACCCTTATCATTTACACTTTGAACTTTCTCATCAAATATTTCATTATTTTTTACTTTATTTTCAAAAGCTTCTCTTAGAGATTTTTGTTGTAATTTTTTGCAAGATAAAAGAACATTTCCTTGACCATCATTTAACTTTATAACTTCAACTTCTATTTTGTCTCCAGGATTTAATTCTTTTTTAGGATCAGCATTTTCATCATAAGAATATTCTCCCTTAGGAACTATTCCGTCTGCTTTGTAATTTAAGTCAACAAAAATTTCTCCTTCACTATTTACTTCAATAACAGTACCTGTAGTTATTTTGTCTAATTTTTTGTTCTCTTCAAAAGAATTATTTAATAATTCTTCAAAAGAAAGATTTTCCTCATCCATTAATTTATCATCCTTTTCTAAACTTTTATAACTTAATAATTATAATTTAATAATATTGTAATTCTCTGTGGCTTGTTGTCGCAACGCAACCTAAAGGTTGCTGCTCCAGCTAACGCATATAGCTGTTGCAACGAAATCAAAGATTTCGACAACATCTTAATTCGCCCTCGCTAGCTCGGTTAATCGCTACGCGCCACTGTCGAATTTACAATATTATTAAATATATTATTTTATAATTCAATTAATTATATATTAATCTTTTTTATTTGTCAACATAATTATCTGTTCCATAACATAATTGCTAGCTTCATCAATCCAATTAGGGTCATCACTTTTAAATTGTGTTATATCTATTGGTTTTCCATAATTTATATAAACTTTTGAAAAAGGTTTGAATGTTCCACCTATTCCAACAGGCACAATTTTTGCTTTTGCTTTTTCTGCTAAGAAAACTGCACCATTTTTAACTTTAACATTTTTCTCAATACCTTTTCTTGTTCCTTCTGGAAATATTCCTAGTATTTCATTATTTTTTAAAGCCTTCAAACACATTTTTATTGATGCTAAATCGTTTTTTCCTCTTTTTATTGGTATTACATCAAATATATGGCCTAAAAATGATATAATTGGAAATCTATATAAATCTGATTTAGCGACAAATCTAATTTTCTTCTTATTAAGAAGTACAATGGCTGCTGCATCTAGATAATTTATATGATTTGAACAAATTATATAACCTTCACCTTCTAGATTTTCTAATCCAGTTTTCTTTACTCTATAAACTATATGATAAAGTGATGCTAAAAAAACTTTTATAGTTTTTCTTGTTATTCTTTTTAAGATTGTATCTTTAGTTTGTATGTAACCTCTTTCAATCCATCTAGCATCTCTTTTTTTACTTTTTACAATTTTGTATAATTTATCTTCTACTTGTTTAATTGAAAGGTCTGAGGTATCAATATAAATTGCATCTTCTGCCTGTCTTAAAGGTGCAACTTGCGCTGTTTTGTCATTATTATCTCTAAATTCAATATTTTTTCTAACTTCTTCTTCTGTACTTTCTATCCCTTTTTCTTTATTTTGTTTTAATCTTCTTTTAACTCTCTCATCAACAGATGCATCAAGGTAAATTTTAACATCTGCATTTGGAAATACATTTGTTCCTATATCTCTTCCTTCTAATATTACATTTTTTCCTTCTGACATTTTTCTTTGAAGTTCAACCATAGACTGTCTCACTTCTAAAATGTGAGATACTTGAGATACATTGCTGTTTACAGGGTCTTTTCTTATTTCTAAACTAACGTCTTCCCCATCTAAAAAAGCTTTATCTTTAGTCAGTTCAATATTTATATTTTTTAATATCTCTTTTATTTTTTCTTTATCTTCAAAATCAACTTTTTCTTTTAATAATTTTAATGTAACACATCTATAAGTTGCACCTGTATCTATATATAATAAATCTAATTTTTTTGCTAAATAGCTTGTAACTATTCCTTTTCCAGTTCCTGCTGGTCCATCTATAGCTACTACAAAAGGCATTTTTTATTCCTCCTAATTAAAGATTTTTGGTAAATTTATTTTCTTTGCAATTATTCTCATAGATTTTACATTCATAGATGTTAGTCTTTCTATTTCTTTAATACATTTTTCTTTAAATTCTCCAAGTACAGATAATATGTTTATTCCATAATTAACTTCTGCTTCTATGTATATAGTTGGGCCTTCTTCTGAGTTATTAACTCTTACTTTTAATATTTCGTTTATAGCCTCATTTTTCTCTGCTAAATAATCTATTATCTGTCTAAAAACAGTATCAGAAATCGTAAAATTTCCAATATAATTAAATGTTGGTCTAATAATTGATTTTTCTGAAATGTATGGTTTATCTCCATATCCATTCATTTTAAATATTTGAAGTGGATCTAATAAAAAACCTGAAAAATCTTTTTTTATCTCAAATGTTGGAACTGGAATAACGTGTTTTCCTTCTGTTATTCTTATTCTTCTAGCACTATTGATTTCTTCTTCAGTTGCAACATCTGTAATATATATTGTCTTTTTTATTTCTGGTAATTCTAAGTTTTTAGCAATTTCACTAACCATACTATCTGATGTTCCTAAAATTAATATTGACTTTGGATTATGCCATCTAATTGCTCTTAACATTTCTTTTTTTTGATTTTCATTGATAAATAATGCCTTTTTAACTGTCTCAATTTTAGTTGATGCTTTTTTTGCAGAATTTCCTGCAACTATTTCATTATTTTTTACTAAAATTCCATCATCAATTATATATTCAATATCAAATTTGCTTGCAACCATTTGAGCTCTATAACTTTTCCCAGTTCCAGATGGTCCAACAAAAGCAAATACTTCAATATCTTTCAGCATTTTATTATTCCTCATTTTTCTATTTAGATTTTTTTGGATTTACCTATAAACCTTACTTTTTTGTTACTTTCTTTTTTGAATCATCATCTTCTTTTAATTCATTTATTTTTACATCTCTGCCGTGTTCTATTTTTTCCCAAGTAACATCTCTTTTAAATAAACATTTAAAATTAATAACTAACCAAGAGCCTAAGAATATCGGATACATTAATAATCCCTTCCACATTTTTTTAATAGGCTTTTTGTCCATTATCATAATCATAATTCCTGTAAAAATTGGAACAAAAAATGTTGGAATTATGTATTTTAAAATATTCATAATAAACTCAGCTGTAGACATTTGCTTGCTTAAATATACAACAGCATTAGAAAGTAAAAGTAACATTGTAACAACAAACATTGGCGCTGTTCCTACTATATATAATAGGCCATCAAAGTTCATTAATGTTTTATTTTGAACCGTTGCTTTTGCTAAATCTCCTGTATATTCATCTAAACATTGCATATGACCTATTGTCCATCTTGTTCTTTGAGACCAAGATGGTTTGAATTTTATTGGTTGTTCATCATATACAATAGCATCTGTTGCCCAGCCTAATTTTTTTCCTTGAATAATTCTTTTTAGAGAAAATTCAATATCCTCAGTAAGAGTAATCGTGTCCCATCCACTTTTTCTTATGCAATCAAATTTAACCATAAAACCTGTACCATTAATAAGTGGCGAAAGTCCTGCATTATACCTTGCTAAATGATAAAACCTATTCATTGTCCAATAAAAAATTGCATATCCAGCAGAAATCCAACTATCAGTTGGATTTTTTATATCCCTATATCCTTGAACAACATCTTCTCCTTGGCATAAGTGCTTATTCATTGCAGAAAGAAAGTTTTTATCAACTATATTATCTGCATCAAATACACAAAAAGCATCATAGTCCATTTTAGGGTCTTTTAAGAGATTATTTAAAAATACTTTTAAAGCATAACCTTTAGTTTGTTTACTTGGGTCATCTTCTTTTCTTTTAAATACTTTTGCTCCTAATTTTTTTGCAATTTTTTCTGTATCGTCTGAACAATTATCTGCTATTACACAAATATCATATAAATCTTTAGGATAATTTTGGCTTTTTATACTTTCAATCAAGTTTCCAATTACATTTTCTTCATTGTGTGCAGGTATTATCATAAGAAATTTATGATTTTTGTCTATTACTTTAGGTTTATCTTTAATTTTTATAAATGAGCATAAACTTATTACTAATTGATATACCCAATATATTGATATTATCCAAATTAATGCTTGTTGTATATAATATAGGTATTGCATTTTTTTCTCCTTTTAAATAATACAATGTACTATTCTCTTACCTCTAAATCTTTCATATTAAGATTTATTCTGCCTTGATTATCAATATCACTAACTTTTACTGTAACCTCATCACCTACAGATAAAACATCTTCAACTTTGTCAACTCTTTTATTAGAAATTTTTGAAATGTGAAGAAGTCCTTCTTTGCCTCCACCTAAATCTATAAATGCTCCAAATGAAACAATTCTTGAAACAACTCCATTGTATATACTTCCAGCCTCTATGTCTCTTGTTATTGCTTCTATAGTTTTAAAGGCTGATTTAGCATTTTCAATATCTTCAGCATAGATTGATACTCTTCCATCTTCATCTATGTCTATTTTTACATTATTTTCATCAATAATTTTGTTAATTGTTTTTCCACCAGCACCAATAACATCCTTTATTTTTTCAACTGGAATCATTGTTTGTATAATTTTTGGAGCATATTTAGAAACATCTTCTCTAGGTTGTGGTATTGCTTTTAATATAACTTCATCAATTATATAACTTCTAGCTTTTTGAGTTCTTTCAAAAGCTTTTTCAATTATGTCGTAAGTTAATCCATCAATCTTGATGTCAACTTGAATTGCAGTAATTCCATCTTTTGTTCCACCAACTTTAAAATCCATATCTCCAAAGAAATCTTCAATGTCTTGTATATCAGTTAATACAATGTAATTTTCAGGATCATCTGGATTTGTGATAAGACCTGTTGATATTCCTGCAACTGGCTTTTTAATTGGAACACCTGCATCCATAAGTGCTAATGTACTTCCACATATACTTGCTTGAGAAGTAGAACCATTTGACTCTAATACTTCTGAAACTAATCTTATAGTATAAGGAAATTCATCTTCACTAGGAATAACTGGAACTAATGCTTTTTCAGCTAATGCACCGTGTCCTATTTCTCTTCTACCAGGACCTTTTGAAGGTCTTGCCTCACCAACACTGTATGAAGGGAAATTATATTGATGCATATATCTTTTTGAAGTTTCAGAATCAATTCCATCTAATTCTTGTTCATCTTTTTTAGTTCCTAATGTAGCAATAGTTAAAACTTGAGTTTGTCCTCTTGAGAAAAGTCCACTTCCATGAACTCTTGGAAGTAATCCTACTTCTGCACTAAGAGGTCTTATATCTTCTATTCCTCTTCCATCAGGTCTTTTCTTTTCAGTTAAAATCATTTTTCTTACACAAGCTTTTTCTAAATCGTGAACAGAAGTAGCTATGTCAAAACTATGTTCTTCTTCTGCGTTTTCTCCATACATTTCTATTGCTAAGTTTTTAATTTCTTCAGCAACTTTGTCAACATTATCATTTCTTACTTCTTTGTCATTACTTTGAACAGCCTCATACATAGCATTTTCAAATTTTTCTACAACTGCCTCATAAAACTCTGGTGTAATAGAAAAAGATTTATATTCAAATTTTGGTTTTCCAATTTCTTCTTTTATTGAAGAAATAAATTTACAAATTTTTATAATTTCTTTATGTGCCTCTTTTATAGCTTCAAGCATTGTTTCGTTAGGTATTTCATCAGCACCAGCTTCAATCATAGTAATTTTAGTTTCTGTTCCAGCAACTGTTAAATGTAATCTGCTCTTTTTGTTTTCTTCTTCTGTTGGATTTATTACTATCTTATCATCTATATATCCTACTTGAACTGCTGATGTTGGACCTGCCCAAGGAATATCTGATATAGAAAGAGCAGCTGAAGTTCCAATATTACTACAAACTTCTGGGCTACAATTTGGATCAACAGATAAAACCGTATTAGTTACACATACATCATTTCTAAAATCGTGTGGAAATAATGGTCTTATTGGTCTGTCTATAGCTCTTGATACTAGTATTGCTTTATCAGATGGTTTTCCTTCCCTTCTATTAAAACTTCCTGGAATTTTTCCTACTGCATAAAGTTTTTCTTCATAATCAACTGATAATGGGAAAAAATCCACTCCTTCTTTTGGTTCTTTAGATGCTGTTACATTAGTCATAACAACTGTGTCTCCATATCTAACAGTTACACTTCCATTTGCTTGATTAGCAAATTTTCCTGTTTCTATTGATAATTTTCTTCCTGCTAATTCTGTTTCATAAAATTTAAACATTTTTATACCTCCTACAAATTGTAACTGATTAGACTGTAACCTCTATATTATGAATTATAATAAATTAAAATTCACATTATACAAGCTACTCGCCATAATCAATTACTTAAAATTTATTTTCTATAATAATTATAGACTTATATAAAACTTATAAATCGGTGCCGAAATCTTCGATTTCGTATCAACGATTATATGCGTTAGAATAATAAGCGAACGTATATAATGCAAATACGTTCGCTATTTTTTAGATTATTTTCTTAGTCCTAATTTTGCAACTATATCTCTATATCTTTGAATGTCTTTTTTTGCTAAATAGTTAAGTAAGTTTTTTCTGTTACCAACCATTTTATATAATCCTCTTCTTGAATGATTATCATTAGGATTAGCTTTTAAATGCTCTGTTAATTCTGTTATTCTTTCTGTTAAAAGAGCTACTTGAACTTCTGGAGAACCAGTATCTTTTTCGTCTCTTCTATAAGTTTTAATTATTTCTTCTTTTCTTTCCTTTGTCATCATAATAGTTTTACACCTCCTTGTTTTATCTATTCCTTTAGCTGAGCTTTAGTGGTGTAATTTTTCCTAAAACTAAGCAAAAGGTTACATTAGATATATTAACATATTTTTACTTTTTTTGCAAGCATTTATCAAATAATTTTATTTTTTTAAAATAATCTTGTAATAGCTTTTCTTTCCTTTTTTCAAAATAATATCTTTTTCAAAGTTGTTAGAAGATAAAATTAGATTTTGTTCTGTAACTTTTTCATCATTAATTGTGATTCCACCTTGGTCAATTAAAGTTCTAGCTTGTCCTTTAGATGGTGCAAATCCTGCTAAAATTATAGCATCTAAAATTCCTATATTGTCATCAGCTTGGACAGATGGTATGTTTTCCATACTACCACTTCCAGAAAATAGTGCATTTGCTGCATCTTCAGTTTTTTTAGCTTCTTCTTCTCCGTGAACTAATTTAGTAATTTCGAAAGCTGCAATTTTCTTTGCTTTGTTTAGTTCTTCTCCTTCTACTGCTGTTAGTTTATTTACTTCTTCCATTGGTAAAAATGTAAGCATACATAAAACTTTTCTAACATCTTTATCGTCAATATTTCTCCAATATTGATAAAACTCATAAGGAGTTGTTTTTTCTTTGTCAAGCCAAAGTGCTCCTTTTTCTGTCTTACCCATTTTCTTTCCTTCTTTGTTAGTTAAAAGCTTTATAGTAAACGCAAAAGAATCATCATGACCAAATTTTCTGATTAAATTAACTCCTCCAATAATATTAGACCATTGGTCATTTCCACCAATTTGTAGCTTGCAACCATATTTGTTGTATAATGTCAAGAAATCATAAGATTGCATTAACATATAACCCATTTCAAAAAATGTAAGACCAGTTTCTAATCTATTTTTGTAACAATCAGCTGCAAGCATTTTGCTAACAGTAAATTGTGTTCCTATTTCTCTCATAAAATCAACAAATTTTAAATCTAAAAGCCAATCTGCATTGTTAACTATAATAGCAGCATTTTCGCCTTCAAAACTTACAAATTTGCTAACTTGAGCTTTTATACATTCAACATTATGATTAATTTCTTCTTTAGACATCATTCTTCTCATATCAGTTTTTCCAGAAGGATCACCAATATTTGCAGTACCTCCACCCATTAATATAATAGGCTTGTGTCCTGCTTTTTGCATATATGATGCCACCATTAACGTAACAAAATGTCCAACGTGCAAACTATCAGCAGTAGGGTCAATTCCAATGTAAAATGGTACATTTTCATTTTCAAGCATTTCTCTTAATTTATCTTCATATATAGTTTGTTCTACATAGTCTCTTTCTCTTAATTTATCTAAAATATTCATGAGATGTACTTTCTCCTATATAAATTTTAAGTTTTAAGGAAAACTTATAAACCTTTATTATTTTAACATATAAAAGATTTATATACAATCTCTTCCATATATTTTTTATTATTTTCAGGATTTTCTCTAATATTAGTTGCACAAATTGGAATTGTTTTATCAACTTTTATATTTTCAACCTTTAAATCTCTTGCAACATATTTTCCATATTCTTCACTTGAATAAAATCTATTTACCGGAATTCCTTTAAAAATATCTTTTAAATAATCCGTTTGAATTTTTATTGATTGTTCGTCCATACCATATTGTTTTGGAGGATTTTTTCCTAAAATAATGTGTGCACTAGGATATAAACTTTTAATCCAAGATGCCCTTGTTTCTAATGAAATATTGCTTACATCTGTATCATTTATTAAAATGTAAAACTCATCATTTTCTTTTAAACCTTTTTCAATTAGCATTTCATGACCTTTGTGAAGAGGTGCAAACTTCCCTATTGTAAATCCAATATTCATATTTTCTCCTAAAATCTAAAAAAACAAATCTATAATATAGACTGGCTTTTTAGCATTTCATTATTAATAATTTTCTGCTTTTACTTCAAAGTATGATTGTGGATGATTGCAAACTGGGCATACTTCTGGAGCTGATTTTCCAACTACTATATGTCCACAATTTCTGCATTTCCATATTCTATCTCCATCTTTGCTAAATACTAAACCATCTTTAACATTTTCTAATAATTTTAAGTATCTTGCTTCATGCTCTTTTTCAATTTGTCCAACAGCTTCAAAAAGATAAGCAATTTTGTCAAAACC
>CANQYG010000043.1 GCA_947628015.1 uncultured Clostridia bacterium | reverse complement strand
TAGGAAGTACAACAGGAACATGGCAAACAGGAAATACAGTTTCAAATCTAGAACATAATAATAAAGTATATATGAGATTATGGGATGGAACAAATGGAGGAAGTGAAGCAAGTTATACAATAACAGATAGTGGAAAACCAACAATAACAGCAAGTGCAACATCAACAACAAATAGTGTAACAGTAAATGTAGGTTCATCAGATGCCCAATGGGGAATGCCAGACAAACCAACATATACAGTAACATTAACAGCACAAGGACAAGCAGCTCAGTCAAAGACAGTAAAGAATGGAGAAACAAGTTGTACATTTAATCAATTAAAACAAAAAGTGACATATACAATAACAGTAACAGCAAAAGATAAAGCAAATAATGAAGGAAATAAGAGTATAACGAAAGCAACAGGAGAAGTAAGTGCAGCAAGTGGAAATATAACATATAGTGCACCAAATTGGAATGCAAATACACATAAAGCAAGTATAACATTGTCGACAAAGGTGTCAGGAATGCAAATTCAGTATCAAGTAGGAAGTACAACAGGAACATGGCAAACAGGAAATACAGTTTCAAATCTAGAACATAATAATAAAGTATATATGAGACTATGGGATGGAACAAATGGAGGAAGTGAAACAAGTTATACAATAAAAGATGGAACAGCACCAAGTACACCAACAATAAATACAAATGGTTATACGAGTGGAGCATGGACAAGTCAAAAAGTAACGATTTCGTTAACAGCAAGTGATGGTCAGAGTGGAATGTCAAAATATCAAATAAGTGAAGATAATGGAAATTCATGGAAAGACTGTGCAAATTCATATGTAAGAGACGCTGAATGGAAGAAAGATATAAAATTTAGAGCAGTAGATAAAGCAGGAAATGTATCAAGTGCGAGTTCAACAGTTCAAATACGAATAGATAGAACGCCACCAACTGTAACATTAACAGGTAAAGTAAATGATTCGAATAATGTAACCTTAACAGGTACAGGAACAGATAGTTTAAGTAATGTTTATTATGCATGGCAGTTCCCTAGTAATAGATCTCCTGAATATGATGCTTGGCAACCTGCGAACTCTCTAACAGTAACTAAAACAATGAAGATAACCCAAACATTTGAATTTTGGGTAAAAGATGAAGTTGGAAACATGGCGAAAAAGACAGCTACCATTTGGAAACATGAACATAGTGATAATTGTTATAATACGTGTCCAGGTACTATGCGAGGTCATAGTTGGGATAGTAATATACATAGGTATGCATGTTGGTGTGATACATGTGGCAAATATGGCTCTGATACTGATACTACTCCAGAAAAGTGTGGTAAGAAAACTTTAGTTTGTGGAAAAGAAAATAACTATGAGTTCTCAATATCATAGTTTGAGTGAAACCTGAGAATGAACCTTCTTATGATAAGATAAAATGTCATAAGGAGGTTTTTATTGTAAAATATGGCGATTGCTTGTTTTTTTATAAAAAAGGTGTTATAAATATATTGAAAGGTATTTTTAACAATTTAATTAAAAAAACAAGAGAGGAATTAAAATTTTAGATGAATAAAATTGAAGAATTTATAAATATTATAAAAAATATAGAAATTTCTCAAATAACGAACTTAGTAATTGGAATATTTATTGTTATAGTATTTATATTGCTAGGTCCGTTATTCTCTTATGGTGTAGTAAAAATCTTTTTAAGAAAGCAAAGTAGAGAAGAAATAAAAGAAAGTAATATTTATAAAACTATAAAATTATTTTTATCACTTACAGGAGTTTATGTTGCCAGCAAAATAATAGAATTACAAAAATTTCAAAATGAGTTTATGGATAAATCTTTTGTAGTTGTAATTATTTGGACTTTAGCAAGAGTTGTTGTAAATATATTTGAAGCAAGGGCATTATTTATACATAAATCAAATCAAAAAGAAGAAATAAAAAAGAATGCGTTTTTTACATCAGTAACTAGCAATATTTTAAAAATTATATTATATATAATTGCTGTTTACTTAACTTTAAAAGAGTTTGGATATGACATAGGAGGCTTAGCAACAGGACTTGGACTAACTGGTGCAGTAGTAGCACTTGCAGCACAAGATTTTATTAAACAAATTATATCTGGATTATCTATTTTTACTGATAAACCTTTTGAAGTTGGAGACTGGATTGACATTGAGGAAATATCTGGAACAGTAGAAGATATAACCATTAAAAGTACGAAAGTAAAAACTATAGAAGATACAGTAGTTACTGTACCAAATGACCTTATAACAAGTACAAAGGTTATTAATTGGGGAAAGATTAAAAAGAGAGTCTTTAGAGCTAATTTAAAATTTTCTTTAGAGACAGAGGAAAGTACCATTGAAAAAGTAATTAATAGAATAAAGTTTATATTAAGATACAATGAAGATATAATTAAAGAATCAATCAACATTCAAGTTTTAAAGATTGAAAATGATGCTATAAATATTGATATTTATGTTGAAACTACTGTAACAAATTATATGAAATATAGAGATTTTTGCAATAAAATTAATTTAACAATTTTAAATATTTTAGAAACACAAGGTGTTAATTTAGCTTATCCAGGCAGAAATATTTACATTAAAGAAAATAGTATGATTAGTGAGAATGCTAAATTTGAAGAAAAAAATTCACTAGATCAAAAAGAAAGCAAATCATCAAATAAAGAAGAATCAAAAAAAGTTAGACCTGCAAAAATTATCAAATAATTCACAAAACAGACATAAATATATGCTAAAATAAAAATATATTTGAACAGTTCATAATTAGAAAGGAGATAAGCTAATTTTCATAAGCGATTAAAAATGAATGATACAACTATACTAATTGTTGATGATGAATCAAGAATAAGAAAATTATTAAGAGATTTTTTAGCAAAAGAAGGATACAAAATTTTAGAGGCTGAAGATGGTGAAAAAGCTCTAGAATTATATGAAGAAAACAGTAAAAAAATAGGATTAATTCTATTAGATGTTATGATGCCAAAATTAGATGGATGGTCTGTTTTAAGACAAATAAGGCAAGGCTCTAAAGTTCCAGTAATTATGCTTACAGCAAGAGGAGAAGAACAGGATGAATTATTTGGTTTTGAACTTGGAGTTGATGAATATATTTCAAAGCCATTTAGTCCAAAATTATTAGTAGCGAGAATAAAAGCTATTTTAAGTAGAACTCAATCTGATAAAAATGAGACAAAAGATTATGCAGGTATTAAGATAGATGTAGATGCAAGAAAAGTTACAGTTGATGGAAAACAAGTAGAGTTAAGTCTAAGAGAGTATGAACTTTTAAAATATTTACTAGATAATGAAAATGTTGCTCTTTCAAGAGATAAGATATTAAATAATGTATGGAATTATGATTATTATGGAGATTCAAGAACAATTGATAGTCATATAAAAAAGATAAGACATAAGCTAGGCAAAAAAGGAAAATATATAAAAACAATGAGAGGAATAGGATATAAATTCGAGGTAGATTAATGAAATTAGAAGAAAAAACTAAATCAATTAGATTTAGACTTTTTGCAATACTTACTGTTTCAACAATTCTTATTATTTCAATTTTAGTTATTATTAATAATATTGCATTAGAATTTTTCTATACATATTCAAAAACAAAAATAGCTAAAGAAATAAGTGCAGACTTAAATAGATATTACAGTGGAGTTTTACAATATAATATTAACTCTGATATAAGACAAGTTGAGATAAAAAATGATATTGATATTTTAATAGAAAACTCAAACGCCGAGATTATTTATTGTGCAAGCAGAGAAATGGAAAGATGTGTAATAGAAATTCAAAATAGCAAAAATGTACGAACAATTTATTCTAATTCAAATACAGTAATTAAGCAAAATGAAAGTCTAGATAATAATTATATAATGCTTATTTCTTATCAAGATAATGGATATATAACTTTTATTAGAATACCTGTTACTCAAATAAAAGAATCGGTTAAAATATCTAATAGAATTTTGATTATAGTTGGAGTAATAATGGCATTTTTCTCAGGAATAATTGCATATATTATTTCAAAAAAATTTACTGTTAGAATATTAAAATTAAATGATATTACTAAAAAGATGTCGAAATTAGATTTTAATGAAAAAGCTGAACAGTCAGAATTAGATGATGAAATAGATAAGCTAGGTCAAAACATAAATATAATGTCTGACAAATTAGAATCTACCATAAATCAACTTAGAAAAAATAATAATGAACTTGAAAGAGATATTGAAGAAAAATCTAAGATAGATCAGATGAGAAAAGATTTTATCTCAGATGTATCTCACGAGCTAAAAACTCCAATAGCTTTAATTCAAGGATATGCCGAAGGCTTGATGGAAAATGTAAATGAAGATGAAGAATCAAGAAAATTTTATGCAGAAGTTATAATAGATGAATCCAATAAAATGGATAAAATGGTAAAAGAACTTCTAGAACTGATGAAATTAGAGCAAGAAGGTATAAAATTTAATGATACAGAATTTGATTTAACAGAATTAATTAAAGAGCAAATAAAAAGACAGACAAAAGTATTAAAAGAAAATAAAATAAAAATTGATTTTGATGATAGTAAAAAAATCAAAGTATATGCTCAGCAAGAGTATATTGAAAAAGTAGTAAATAATTATTTAACAAATGCAATAAAACATTGCAAAACAAAGGATAAAGAAAAGAAAATAGTTATTAGAACAGAGAAAAGAAAAAATAACAAATTAAGGCTCTATGTTTATAATACTGGTGATAAACTTGAAGAAGCTGTAATGGAAAAAATATGGGACAGATTTTATAAAGAAGATACATCTAGAAACAGAGAAGATGGTGGAACAGGAATAGGTCTTGCAATAGTTAAAGCTATAATGAATAATTATAAAAATGAATATGGTGTAAAAAATTATAAAGATGGAGTAGAATTTTATTGTGATATTAATATAAAATAAATTATTCATAACTTCTAAAAAGATTAATATAATTTAAAAGATTATATTAATCTTTTTTAAGGAGAATTTAATGCAATTTAAGTTAATTGGAAATTATATTAATGGATATTTGAAAGTAGAAATTGAAGGGTATTATATTGAAAGATTTATTAATACTTGTATGAAAAATGGAATTTTTCTTTGGGGTATTGTAAGAAAAAAGCAGACTTTGGTTCAGGCAAAAATTGGAGTACAAGACATAGAAAAAGCAGAAGATATTGCAAAGGAACATAATTGCAGAGTAGAGATAAAAAGGCAAAGAGGTCTTCCTTTTTTAATTGAAAGATATAAAAAGAGGAAAATTTTTTTTATAATGCTTTTTATTGTTATTGCACTAATTTTTGGACTTTCAAGGTTTATATGGAATATTGAAGTTGTAGGATGCAATAAGATAGATAGTAATGAAATAATTAATCTTATAAAAGAAAATGGAATTAAAATTGGAAAATATAAAGGAAAAATAGATACAGATAACATAATAAATAAAATAAGAATTTCAAGAGATGATTTAGCGTGGATTGGTATAGAAATAAAAGGCACTAATGCTATTGTAAGAGTTGTAGAAGCAGATTCAAAGCCAGATATTGTAGATGAAAATAGTTTTACTAACATTGTTGCAACTAAAGATGCTATAATTGAAAGCATTTCAGCACAAAATGGAACAATTATGGTACAAAAGGGAGATTCTGTAAAAAAAGGGGAAGTCTTAATTGCAGGATATATGGAAGGAAAATACACAGATAAATATTATGTAAATAGTAACGGAGAAGTAAAAGGCAATGTTCAATATATGCAAACAGAAAGAATTAGTAAAAAAGAGACGAAAAAAAGCGAAACAGGAAACATAAACAAAAAATATGCAATAAAATTTAATAATTTTAGAATAAATTTTTATAAAAAGCTTTCAAATTTTAAAAAATATGATACAATAGTCTCAAGTAAAAAGGTAGAATTATTTTCTAATTTTTATTTACCAATAGAACTTCTAAAAATTACTAATTATGAAGTAGAAGAATCTGTAGTAGAGCATAATTTAGAAGATGCAAAAACACTAGGAATTAGCCTAATTGAAGAAAAAATGAAAGACTTAATTAACGGAGAAGTTATTGATAAAAAAATTGATGTTACGGAAAGAGATAGCTCGTATGAAGTAAAGGTTACATATTCTGTAATAGAAAATATAGGTACCAAGGAAGAAATAGAATTTTGAAAGGATGGTTTTTATGGGAGCGGAAGAAAAGAGTTTAAAAGTTTATGATACAAGAAAGACCTTTTTTGCAAGGCTAGGAAGTACCGTAAGTAAAATTTTCACACCTACTAAGGTGGGACTTAACAATTTTTTAGTAAACATAAAAAGAAATTCTATGGTAAAAAATTATAAAAATTTGCTTGTATGTAAAGAAGAAAAGAAAGAAGCAATGGAAAAGAAATTTGAAGATTATTATACATTATACTTAGAGGCTATTGACGAACTTCTAATTGAAACTATATACAAAAAAGTTGTAATGGATACTGCATCTGATTTTGAAAAAGACGCACTTTCAAAATATTACAACATAATTCATTTAAAAGAAAATGATGAAATAGAATACAAGTACAAAAAACAACAATATTTATTAAATTTAGATTACAGCAGTTTAAAAGATTCAGGAAAAGAAAAACATTTAGAAGATTTTACAAAAGTTTATTTATATGAAATGGAGCAATTATATAAAGGATTATTAAAACATTATTCAATTATACTTCCAGAGCAAAAACTTCCAGCTAATAAAGAAAATGTATATAACAAAATATTTGATACTCTTGAAGAATATGTTTTAAATATAGTTCCTTTAAAAGACATTAAAGATGAAGATTTAATAAAAGAATGTAGCTTATTTGAAACTTATGAAGTAGGAAAGCTTGATCAAGTAGACATTTTAGAAAAAAGACTTATTTTACTTAGCATAAGTAGAAAATTATTTGTTCATAGCTTACCACTAATAGTAGCAGAAAAATGCTATATAAAGCTACTTAAAGATACAAGAAGTTTAATAGTTGATACCAAAATTGCTAGAAAAAGAGAAAATGCTTATCAATTGTTATTAAAACTAATAGAACAATACAATGAAAAATTACTAGCAGTAAAAATATACTGGAACAACAATGATGAAAAGACTGAATATAATAAATTTGCTAATAAATATAAAGATTTAGAAAAAATTAAAGAAGAAAATATGCACGATTACGACATTAAAAAACAAATATTATTTATTAGAGAAGATATGAAAGCTTTAAGTAAATATAATGATAAATATTATAGAATAATTAAATTCTATAAAGGTCGCCTAGTTAAATTAGGTGATATGAGACAAATTAAATCATTTAAAACAGGAAAATATAAGATTGTAAAAAGATTAAAAAAGGAAGAATTAAATGAAACAGCATGCTGAGATAGTATATGATGAAATAGAAGAAAACAAAGAGTTTGAAAATACTATAAACAAAGTAATAAATGAATGTTTTAAAATGGAAAATATGGATGGTTTAAAGTTATACATTAGTATAACTTTAACTAGTCCAAAAAAGATAAAAATTTTAAATAACAATTATAGAAACATAGATAGAGAAACTGATGTATTATCATTTCCTATGTTTGAAAAAAATGAGATAGAAGATTTTATAAAAACAAACTATGAAATGGAAGATTGCTTAGGAGACATTGTAATATCAATACAAAGAGTTGAAGAACAAGCAAAAGAATATGGACATAGTTTTGAAAGAGAATTAAGCTATATGTGTGTTCATGGATTTTATCATTTAATGGGATATGACCATATAAAAGATGAGGACAAGAAAATAATGAGAGCAAAAGAAGACAATGTTTTAGACAGTTTAGGAATAAATAGATAAAATTCAGTAACAAAAGGAGAAAAAATAATTAAATGAAAACTAAACAAGGTGATAGTAGGCTTTATAATAAAAATTTTTTACAAGCGGTTAACAATGCAGTAGATGGTATCATATATTGTGCAACTACACAAACTAACATTACAAAACAACTTATACTTGGAACAATAGTTATGATATTAAGCTTGTTTTATAAGTTCACAACTTCAGAATTTTTATGCTTAACATTTGCAGTATTTTTTGTAATTTTTGCTGAAATGGTAAATACAGCAATAGAAACAATAGTAGACCTTCTAGTAGATACATACCATCCAAAAGCCAAAATTGCAAAAGATGTTGGTGCAGGTGCAGTAGTGCTTGCAGCAATGAATGCAATTATTGTAGCATATTTTTTGTTTTTTAAAGAAACTGAATTATCACAGGTTGCAGATAGTTTATTAAATGCATTAGTTACTTCGCCTTTCCATTTAGCATTTGTTGCGATTATAATTACATTAATTGCAATTCTAGCAATGAAAGGTGCATTTAAGAAAAAAGAATTATCTAATGGAGTAAAACAAGATAACTTTATGCCAAGTGGGCAATCAGCTCTAGCTTTTGCAACACTAACAGCAATATGGATTAATTCAAAAAATTTAGTTGTATTTTGCTTGAGTTTAATCTTGTCATTGGTAGTTGCAGTAAATAGATTAAATGATAAGAAGACATTTGCAGAAATATTGTTTGGCGGATTTATGGGAGTTTTAGTTGTCGTTCTAGTTTATGGACTAACAATATTTAAAATGTGATAGATTGGAGATAGTCTGAAAGAAAAGCTCAAGGCTTTCATTTCTAAGTGTGCCTTATGAGTGAAACGAGAAAGGAATGGATTTTAATATGAGCAAGAAGTCAAAGAAAAAAGGACGTGGATTAACAAAATTTATAGTCTTTTTACTAATGGTAGCAATATCAGCTTTGGTAGCTTATGTTTATTATATTTATTTTTTAAAGGGAGAAGAATCTACTGAAATTAAAGATGCTGAATCAAACGAATCACATAATGCAATAGTTGTAGAACAAAAAACTCCTCAAACATTTGTAGGAAGTGATAGACCTATAGCAGTAATGATAGATAATAATATATCAGCACTTCCACATGCAGGATTAAATAATGCCTATGCAGTTTATGAAATAATTGTAGAAGGTGGAGAATCAAGACTTATGGCACTTTTTAAAGGACAAAACTTAAGCAAAATAGGCCCAATAAGAAGTTCGAGACATTATTTCTTAGATTATGCTTTGGAAAATGACGCAATATATGTACATTTTGGTTGGAGTCCACAAGCTGAGTCAGATATAAAAACATTAGGTGTAAATAATATTAATGGAATAACACAATTAGGTACTGATTTTTGGAGAGTGAAAGATAAAAGTGCACCTCATAATGCTGTAACTTCAACAGAAAATATATTAAAAATGGCTAAAGAAAAAGGATATAGAACAACATCGAATGTTAAAAGTCCATTTAATTATACAGTAGATGATGTAAATTTAGATGACGGAATAGGTGCAGATTTAATATCAATTCCATATTCATCATCTAATGTTACAAAATGGGAATATAATGCAGAAAGCAGAAAATATACTCGTTATACAAAAAATAAAAAAGAAACTGATTGGGATACAGGCGAAGATGTTACATTTAAAAATATAATAATAGAATTTATAGACAACAGCGATTTAAATGATGGCTCAGGTAAGGGAAGACAAACCATGACAACAATAGGTGCAAAAGATGGGTATTATATAACAAATGGAAAAGCAATCAAGATAAAATGTACAAAAATGTCAAGAGCAGGAAAAACAACTTATACAGATTTAAATGGAAATGAAATAGATGTTAATGATGGAAATACATTTGTAGAAATATGCCCAATTAATGCAAATGTAAAAATTGAAAGTAATAAAGTAACAGATGAAAGTGTAGGAACAAATTAACTCAAGGATTACAAATCAATTTATAAAATATTAAACGAACAAAATAATTAAATCAAAAAGGAGCAAGATGGATAAATTTAAGTCAGGTTTTGTTACAGTAATAGGTAGGACAAACGTTGGTAAATCAAGTATAATTAATTTGCTAGTAGGTGAAAAAATATCAGCTATAACAAATAAACCACAAACTACAAGAAAAGTTATAAAAGGAATAATAAATAATGAAAATTCGCAAATAATAATAATAGATACACCGGGAATTCATAAACCTAAATCTAAATTAGGAAACTTAATGGTAAATGAAGCAATAGGCTCAATTCCAGATGTAGATGTGATATTATATGTGATTGATTCTACTGATTCAAGAATTGATGAAGAAACTTTAGAAAAAATAAGACAAGCAGGTAAGCCAACAATTCTAATCATAAATAAAATAGATTTAATAGATAGTGCAAAACTTGCAAAAATAATTGATAGATACAAAGAACGATATGATTTTAAAGCAATAGTACCAACATCAGTAAAACAAAAAAAGAATATAAAAGAAATAATAGATGAAATAGAAAACAACATAAAAGAAGGTCCAGCATATTATGATATAGAAGAATATACAAACCAAACTTTAAGAGATTTAGTAGAAGAAACTATTAGAGAAAAAGCATTAAAACTGTTACAAGATGAAGTTCCACATGGAATATTAGTTGAAACTACTAAATTGAAAACTAAAAAAACAAAAAATAATGAAAAAATTTTTGATATAGAATCTATAATTTATTGTTTAAGAGAATCACATAAGGGCATAATAATAGGAAAGCAAGGATCTATGTTAAAGAAGATAGGAACTTTTGCAAGAGAAGATTTAGAAAAAATGCTAGATTGTAAAGTTAATCTGAAGCTTTGGGTAAAAGTAAAAGAAGATTGGATTAATATGGAAAGCTTTGTAAACAAATTTAAAACAAAAGAATAAATCGTTGCCGAAATTTTAATTTCGTATCAACGTTTTATAGGGAAACAATAAAAATTGCTTTTAATAAATAAAAAAGCATTTTGAGTAAAGACTGAAGAATAGGAGAGACTTATGCTAAAACAAATTGCGTGGAATACTTTTAAAAATACAGGAAATATAAATACTTTTATGGAACTTAAAGAAGTAGATAAGGCAATAGAAAATGCAAATAATGAACAAAAAAATGAAACTTTTGAACAAGATAAAAATAAAGACTTTAAAAAGATAAACTTATAATTGTAAAAAATGAAATAGGAAAATAAAAAATGGGAGTTATAAAAACAAAAGGAATTATTTTAGCTCAAAATAATATGGGTGATAATGATAAAATGGTAACTCTACTTACCCCAGACTTAGGAAAGATTGGGTGTGCAGCAAAAGGTGCAAGAAGACCTAAAAGTGCGCTTATGTCAGGCACACAATTCCTATGTTTTGGGGACTTTCTTATATATAAGAGTGCAAGTAGTTACAAAATAAATTCATGTGAACCGATAGAGATATTTTATAATATAAGATTAGACATAGAAAAGCTAAAATATGCATCAGAAATCGCAAAAATAGTAAATGATGTAACAGATGAAAATCAAAATACATATAAAATATTGCAACTGACATTAAATACTATATATATGATATCAGAATCAGACAAAGACCTAAGTTTAATATTATCAATTTTTAAGCTAAGACTTTTAAGCATAATAGGATTTAGACCTATTATAGAAAAGTGTGCTAGTTGTAATGAAAAGGAAAAATTAAATTATTTTAGTTTAAGAGATAATGGACTAAAATGTGAGCAATGCGCAAAACCTGATAAAAGCACAATAAAGTTATCAGATACTACTGTAAAAGCAATAAAATACATTATTTGGGCTGAGCCAAAAAAGATATTTTCTTTTGATATGTCGGAAGAAAATAAGCTAGAGCTAAAACTTCTTACAAAAACATACTTAAATAAATGTTTAGAAAAAGAGTATGAATAAAAAACGATTATACCCGTGGATGGTTATGTACAACGAAAAGGACTGTAAAAAAGACCCTTATGATTTAGTTCTTATCGTAAAAGCTCCAATTGTTGACAATAATCGCAAAATTTGATATAAATATAGCACTGTAAAATATTGAAAAATAACTCTGAAACAAATGGAGAGGAGGTTTTCTCTATGCACCTATTTAAAATATCAGGAAAGTATGAGCAAAATGGAAAGTGGAGTGATAGAGAAGCTGACTTTACTGGATATTTTGTGAAACGGAAAAATACTAGTGTAGTGATAGAAGGATATATAGAAAAAAAGGTTGTTACTGTAAAAGAAAAAATAAGATACATCAAAGGAATATATTTGAAGGATTCTAAAATGCTAGTTTTTGTAGAAATGTGCAATAATACATTGTTAATGCCAGTTGTGTATGTTTTTAAGAACATTGA
Source organism: uncultured Clostridia bacterium (assembly GCA_947628015.1). Lineage (GTDB taxonomy): Bacteria > Bacillota > Clostridia > TANB77 > CAG-508 > CAG-793. Next base: position 899 of record CANQYG010000043.1, on the reverse strand, counting down.
GAAACTAGGATATTGGGATGTATGGAGTCCATATAATGGTGTATTTAAACGTGGTAATAATATGGGACATGCAAAAGTTATAATTAAAGAACTTATAGCAAAACCTCATATTAGAAGAAAAGTAATAAACATTTATGAAAGAAATGCTTGTGATGCAACTTTTCTAAACCGAAAATTTATGGAACAAACTTATGAACTTATTGACCTGCTAGATTCTCCGTTCTATCCAAAAGATTATAAAAAACGGAACAAAGATTTTCTAGGCAATAAAATTGCTGAGAAAATCTAAGTTTCGCATAATTCTCCTCTACGTCAAATCAATCGTCTTTGACGATGACTTTCCTAGAGTATAAAAAATTGTTGTAGCCAATTTTAATAAATTTACTACGACAATTTTTTTAATTATTGTAAAATAATTATTAAAATGTTATAATGATAAAAATTAAAAAATATATGGAAAGTAATATGAAAATAAAAAAACTTGGAAAAATAAATAAAGTAATAATTATAGAAGTAATTGCAATTATTATTATGATAATTGCTTTAGTTTCAGGAATAAAAGTATATAATTTGGGTAAGGAAAAAGTTTACAAACAACCAATAGAAGAAAATTTAACAGAAATAGAATCAGAAACAAATAGTATATATATTGTAGATATTACTGAAGCAGAAGAAAATGTTGTTGAAAATAATGAAAATAAGAATAATGAAGTAAATGAACAAAATAAAAAAAATGATGCAAAATATTATATAAAAGTTAACTATGGAGCACAGGTTGTTACAATATATTCTAAAGATTCAGAAGGAAATTATACAGTACCAGTAAAAGCAATGGTGTGCTCTACTGGAACAGCAACACCAAAATCGGGAGTTTATGCTATACCGGGAAGATGGGTATG